>JBBFLP010000017.1:0-13540 GCA_037478975.1 Armatimonadota bacterium | reverse complement strand
TGGAGCGCCGCCACCACATCCTGCGGCTTGGCGCTCAAATCTCCCATTTGAAGAAGAACCATTTCCAACACGGCCTCGCGGCCGCCCTCATCCTGCGCCTGCACAAGCGCAGCATCCAGCAACAGCTCCCGGACATTGCGCGTCTCGCCTTCCCTGCGCGAGACCTCCAGCATATCCGAGCGCAACAACTCCTCGACAGCCTGCCGCAGATCCTCCGCACCGAGAACGGCGCGCTCCACAGGGCGGAACCGGACTCTCCAGTGGCTTTCGATCCTGCTCCCGAAAGTTCCCCTCCCGGCCGGAACCTTCCAGCTTTCCAGAACTCTCAAGCCGTCCGGAAAGTGCGGATTCAGTCGTTCCGGCAGCTCCCGCGGGTCCATCGGGGCACAGAGATCGAATGCACCCAGTTCGCGAAAGCCGGAAGCCCCGAGCGGCAGCGGCGAAGCGAACGTCATCCGCGGATGCGGATTGAATCCCTGCGAGTAAGCGACAGGCACTCCTCCCCGGCGGGCTGCTCTCTGGAAGTGGCGCATCACATCCCGATGCCCCAGAAATCGGGCACGGCCGGTCTTCTCAAACGCGAACGCCACCCGGTTGACCGCTTGCTCAGTCGTGGTAGCAGGTCCCGTGGACTGCGTGCTCAGGCATCAGGCGGAAGATGCCGCACCCGTGGCATCTGCCTTCCCGGCAATCGGGGGTGGACGCCTCGATGACCGCACGCTGGTCCTCCAGAATCAGATATTTCTTCGTCACTCCACTATCTATGGTGTCCCAGGGCAGAACCTCGCTGTAAGGTCGGGCCCGGTTCGCATAGAAAGCAGGAGACACCCCCGTATCCTGAAAGGCCTTCTCCCAGGCATCCAGGTTCAGGCATTCGTGCCAGGAGTCGAACCGGGCTCCGTTTCTCCATGCTTCCAGGATGGCCGCCCCCACCCTGCGGTCTCCGCGTGCCAACACCCCTTCCAGTTGCGACTCGCCCGGCTCGTCCCAGGAGAGCTTCACGCTCGGCAAACGGAGTGAGTCCTTGAGCACCTCGACCTTGTGCTTCAGTTCCTCCGGCGTGGCCTGCGCCCGCCACTGGAAGGGTGTATGCGGTTTCGGAACGAATGACGATGCGCCCACAGAGACTTCCAGTCTGACCCCGGCTCCTTTCCGGGCCCGGCGCTGGATCTCCGCCACCAACCGTCCGATCCCGCGGATGTCATCATCGGTCTCGCCCGGGAGGCCGATCATAAAGTACAGTTTGATGCGCCTCCAGCCGTGACGCCAGGCCGCCTCCGCAGCAGCGAAGATCTCCTCCTCCGAGATGTTCTTATTGATGACCCGCCGCATCCGCTCCGTGCCGGCCTCCGGAGCGAAGGTCAGCCCCGTCTTGCGCACCTTCTGGATCTGAGCGGAAAGCTCTACCGAGAAGGCATCCACCCTCAGCGAAGGCAAGGACACACCCACGCCTCCGGGTCCGAACTGCTCCGTCAACTGGCGCACGGTGCACTCGACGCCGGTGTAGTCCGCCGTTGAAAGCGAGACGAGTGACACTTCGTCGTAGCCGGTGGCCCCGAGGAGGTGCTCCGCTCTCTCCCTTACCTGCTCCACCGAGCGTTCCCGGACCGGGCGGGTGATGATACCGGCCTGACAGAACCGGCATCCCTGAGTGCAACCGCGCATCACCTCCACCGCCACGCGGTCGTGAACCGCCTCCACGTTGGGAATCACCGGCGAGCGCGGATAGTCCATGGAACCGAAGTCACGCACCACCCTTTTGCGCACCTGGCGGGGCGCGCCATCGGACACAGTCCAGCCTGCCAGGCTGCCGTCCTCATTCCACTTCCACTCGTAGAATGCAGGGACGTATACTCCTTCGATCCCTGCAAGCCTCCGGAGCAGATCCCAACGGCTGAGCGAGCGGCGGGACTCCGCCACAACATCCAGGATCTCGTGCACCACCTCCTCGCCCTCACCGATGACAAACGCATCCACAAACGGCGCCATCGGCTCCGGATTGAACGCGCAGTGGCCCCCTGCCACCACCAACGGATCCTCGTCCGTTCGCTCGCTGGCCAGCAACGGGATTCCACCCAGATCCAGACAGGTCAGGACATTTGTATAAGTGGTCTCACTCCCCAGGGAAAACCCGACGATGTCCATCTCCCTGAGCGGAGTGAACGTCTCAAGGGTATAGAGCGGCATTCCAGACTCCCGGAGAGCCTGCTCCATATCCGGCCAGGGAGCAAAGACGCGTTCACAATAGGTGTCGTCGCGGCGGTTGATGCAGTCGTAAAGGATCTGGAAGCCCAGGCTGGACATGCCGACTTCGTAGACGTCGGGGAAGGCCAGCGCGGCTCGAACCGCGACAGAGCCCGGGTCTTTCGTGACGGCATTGGTCTCGCCGCCCACGTATCGCCCGGGCTTAGCTACGCGGCCCAGTATGCGGTCGAACTCAGTTGTGACGAACATATGGATAAGACTCCAGTCCCGTTCAATCGCAACGGGACGGAGAATCATCCACGACGGTCAGGACTCGACCCCTTCCATCTCTCCAACCTTGATGTCCAGATCCGCGCGCTCCTCGATGCGTTCGATGCGCCCGTCCCGGATCCATACCACGCGGTCCGAGACGTCCAGCATCTTCAGGTCGTGGGTGGCCGAGATGATGGTCACCCCCTGCTCCTGATTCAGTTTCTTGAGAAGCGTGATGATCTCTTTTCCGGTTTTGAGGTCCAGGTTTCCCGTGGGCTCGTCCGCCAGGATGATGGCCGGGTTGTTGGCCAGTGACCTGGCGATCGCGACGCGTTGCTGCTGCCCTCCCGAGAGCTCGCTCGGTTTGTGGTGCAAACGCTCGCCGAGTCCCACGATGTTCAGAAGTTCGATGCCGCGCTCGATGCCCTCATCGGTCGGGACGCCCGCAAACACCGTAGGGAGCGTCACATTCTCAAGCGCAGTCATGACGGGAATCAGGTTGAAGGTCTGGAATATGTAACCGATCGTGCGGCACCGCAGATACGCGAGTTCCTGCGCATCCAGCTGGGCCATGTCCACGTCGTTGATGAACACCGTCCCGTGAGTCGGCTTGTCCAGTCCCCCGATCATATTGAAGAGGGTGGACTTGCCGGAGCCCGAAGGCCCCATAATGGAGACGTATTCTCCCCTGCGGATGTCCAGCTGCACGTTATCCAGCGCCCGCAGCGGAACTCCGCCGAGCATAAACTCTTTCGACAGGTCTTTGGTGCGAACTACGTACTCGTTCGATGCCATCTGTTTACTTGATACTCCAAAACGCCGAAAAGCGCCTCCCGCCGGCCTTTTGCCTGGCGTGAGGACTCAGATCTCCACCCGCAGAGCCGCGGCCGGCGGCATCTTCGCCGCGCGGTAAGCCGGAGCGATCGTGGCCAGGAAGGTCAGGCCGCCACCCAGCAGGATGCATAGCCCCAGTCTCCCGGTCAGCACCCCCCAGTCCAGTTTCCCAATGACCGACCATCCCTGCCCGAAACCGATGGCGAGCAGCTGCACCCCTGCGCCCACCACCGCGCCGAGCACCGAGGCGATCACTCCCATCAACATCCCTTCCAGGATGAACATGGTCACCACGAACCGGTCCAGAGCGCCCAGGCACTTCATCGTGCCGATCTCCTTGAAGCGCTCCGTAACGGACATGAGCATGGAGTTGGTGATTCCAATGGTGCTCATCAGAAGAGCCAGAGTCACCAGCCAGATGTTGCGCATCCGGAGTTCCTCGGTGACCTCGATGTTCAGCGCGTTCTGCGCGGCGATCTGCGTGATGACCGTCGCGAGAAACGCGATTCCCAGAAGGATCCCGGACGCGGTGATCATGCTGCGCCCGAAGCGGATCCGGATGTTGCGCAACGCGATCTCGAACGCTTTGCTGAGCGGAAGGTGAACCTGCCGCTCTATCCTGTGTTGTTGCTCCTGCATTTGGCCTTCCTGGATGCCGATTCCGGCGCCTTGAGACCGATCAGGCGCCTCTCCGCTAGGATTTTCAGATAGGTACTGACAGAAACTTCGGCTTCGCGCCGCGTCAGCTTATGACGCCTCTGGACATACTCCAGAATGCTCTGCACATCGTGATAGCCGTCGCAGAGCTCCCACACGCCTGAGCCCACTCTGTCCAGCTGAAGCCGCTTCTCATCCGGCAGCCGGAAAACGCGGGCCACCAGCTCCGCGAACCCTCCCCGCTTGCGCGGAATGAAAAGATTGACCTCGCCATCCTCTTTGTACCAGCGCAGAAGGTCGTTCCGCACCGGGATGGCTTTGAGCGCCTCCTCCCGCGTAGGCTTCTTGCGCCCCCGCCGGAAAGGCAGAAATCCCCACAGATCACCGCCTTTCGAGCGCCTCACGGTCAGTGGCACCTCACCGTCGCGGCCACGCGCCGAACCCATTCCGCCGGAGCCGGCCCGAACCCCCGGACCCCCACGATGCGGTTGGAGGCCGGGCAGTGCCAGGCCACGCTCGCGAACCTCTCCATCCGCGAGGGAAGCCCGAAGGCGCGGATGGCGCTCCTCACGCGCCTCATCCCTCCCTCATAACCGCGCGTCTCCAGAGCCTCGTGCTCTCCCCATTCCAGGGCTGAGGTCTCGCCCACGAACATTTTGAGCTCGTTCAGATACTCCCGGCTGTGCCAGGTGAGCATACCGTCCGGTTCCAGAAGCGTATCCGCCAGCCCCCAGCGCTCGATGATCACTCGTCCGTGGCGTCCCCGGAAGTTCAGGCTCATGAATCCCGACATCAGACGGCTGCGCACCAGCCGGAATCCCGAGGGAACCGCAAACTCCAGCCCGTAGACTCCCCACCGCACCATCTCTGGATCCGGTCCGTGATCCGCCACGGTGTCCAGAACGGCCTCCGCCTGACGCTCGATGTCCATATGCTCGGGGCAGGACACCTGGGCGATAACTGTTCTTCTGCAGTCCCTGCAGTAAAACAGCCGGCCCCACCCGCGGCGCTCCGCCTGCCACCGGAACCGCAGGTCGGAGGGACTCTCGTCCCGCTCACGTGAACCCTTTTCCAGTCCGGTCTGATACTCGATCTTGCGCCGGCGGCCGTGCTTTTGAACCTGGCGAAGATACTCCTCCGCCACTTTCTCCAGATCCGGGCGGCGCCGTGCCTTTTTCCAGCGGACCTCTGCCGCCTCGCCGTCCGGACCATCCACCCGTAGGTAGCCTTCTCGAAGGTCCCCGGAGACGGCGACAATCCCCCACCCCTGAGGCACCCGGGCACCCACCCCGTTCCAGCACGCAAGCTCCGTGCTCCGGGCGCCGCTCTCCGGACGTTGCCGGTCTTGTTCAGAAGCCCTCAAGAGGACAGCCTTCACGCGATGTCAGAACGGCAGATAGTTGATGGACTTGGCGATCAGCGCCAGCGCAATGCCGCTCATCCCCGTGAGTCCCACACCGCACGAGAAGCCTGCCAGGAGCACCGGCGCATACATGGCCCACCGCCCGGCTCCGAAGCGCTTCGCGAAATAGTACCTCCCCAGCAGGGCGCCGGCGAACATAGGAAGCGCCTCGTGGATGCGCCCGTTCATTCCGCCGATCAGGCCGTAGTACATCAGCAGAGGAATCTTCAGCGCCGTGCTCAGCGCATACAGCACCAGAGCCAGAATGCCGCCCCCGATGATGACGTCCGGCTTCAGCGCCTTCAGCAGGAAGTTATCCGCGCCGGCCTTGTTGGCGGTGATCCAGATACTCTGCATCGTCGCCTCAAGCGGCCAGAACCGGTTCGCATACGGATACTGCGCGCTCGGGATCTGGCTGGTATGCCAGAAGAACTGCCAGAAGACGAAGCTGGCGATCAGGATGGTTGGGAGCATCAGCAGCTCCGCCTTGAAAATACTGGTGAACTTGGTCTTGGCCAGCTCCAGCTCCCGGAAGCGCTGGGCGGTCCCGCCGAGGTCATGCATCGGGAAGGGCACGAACCAGATATCCGCACCCGTGTATCCGCTCTTCATAAACACGGCCTCGCGCAGGAACGGGAATCCCACTCCCTGCCCGGTGAGACCGATCATTCTGGCCGAGACATAAGAGATCAGCGGCGTCCAGATCAGCCCGAACACCAGCAGGATCCAGAACGGGAAGCCAGGCACCAGGATGTGGGAGATCCAGATATAACCCACGGTGGCCACCAGCCACATCGCCAGGCCGATCCATAGCGGAAAATCACCGCGTCCCTTGGGAACCCCCTGGATGGGCCTGTCGCGCTCAGGCTGACCGCGCATCTTGATGGCGGAGCGGATGACGCTCCCCAGTCCGATGAGACCCACCGCGACACCGGTGCCGATGCCCACGCTCAGCCAGAAGTCCACGTCGTTCGAGAGCTTGGTGGTAATGGTGCCCATGCCCTCGCGCCAGGTGGGCAGGAAGCCCATCCTGTGGAGAATGGGGTTCCCGATGATCTGGAACACAATGACCCCGATGAACGACCCTGCCACGATGGGAAACGGGATGACGAATCCGATCAGGACCAGCTGCAGGTCAGCCACCAGGCCGATGGGCGTCGCGGGCAGGATCTTCTCGGTGTTCACCGTGAAATCTATGAACGGGATGGGCAGGAGCATGATGGGCTTGGCCAGTATCACCCCGCTGACAATGGGAATGAACATATACACCGCGCCGAACAACAACCCCATCACGGTGCCGGTAGAGAACACCTGCCATCGCCAGGACTCCTCTTTCGTGCCCGCTTCGGCCAGAGCCGTCGCCCCCGCCGCCGCCACCGGAGCCATCGGGAAAGGCAGGCGCTCAACGTCGGAGGTCAGCCGGAAAAGCACATACCCGCCGCCGATCCAGTTCAACCTGCCCAGGACCTCCCCCAGCAGGAGCAGCGCAATCGGCACGATCCACGCCGACGAAAGGAAAGTGCGGTCCAGCAGGGCCTGTGAGCCAGGCGGCGGCACCACCCAGGAAGGGATCTCGTGCGCCACGTGAGCCGCCTGAGGCGACTGGATGAAATACTGGTTCCAGATAAGCCCGGCGAACGGCCCGCCTGAAAGCCCTTTCGCGGCCATCATACCCGAAAGACCGCCGGCAACATAGTAGAGGGTGTAGATCTCGGCCCGCTTCAGCGGCACGAACGAACGGCGCGCCACTTCCGCAAACAGCACGATGGTCACCCACTGAGCCGCCGGGCCAAGCCCCTGCCCTGCCACCAGGCCCATATACATGGCCCCCGGCATCATAATGAAGCCGATGAACAGAGCTCCGATGACCGTTTTGATGGTGAACCCGTTTTCGTATTCCCTGGCTTCCTCGTCTGTGCCGGTCTCCTCGGCCAGGGCACGGGCCGCGTCAATGGACTGATCCTGCTCAGTCCCGCCTATCCGTTTGACCTCGTCTTTTTTCACCTTACCTCTGCAAAACGCCCGATGTCCGCCATTGCTCCGCCCCGCGACCGCCGGGAGGAGCCCTCAAGAACTCCTAAGCCGTCGGCTCCGTGGCCGCGCCGGCCGGGACGGTCGCCGCACCGGTCAGATACCGGTCGCGCTCCTCGGCGCGCAGCGTGCGCCAGATGAGGAACTGCTTGCGCAGCGTATTCAGGAAGCGCCGGTTGACCCGCTTCCAGTTGCTGATGTCGCCGGAGAGCCGCGTCAGGATGACCTGAATATCGTACACGTCCTCCATTGCGGTCGGACGGGTCTCCAGCCTTAGCTCCTGACTGACCCCCAGGTCGAACGGCGCAAGCCAGGTCTTGCAGCTCAGCGCATAGCTCCGGCCGTGTTCGCTGTCGAACTCCTCCGCCACAACGTCCTGGGTGACGAAGTCTCCGACGGAGTACTCCTCGTAAGCCTTGAACCACTCACCCAGGAAGCTGTTCAGACCGCGGGCCTGCTCACCCGTTACGGAGAAAGGCAGCGGAATGCGCCAGGTATCCCCGTCCGGCTCCGGCACCTTCCAGGAACGGTCAATCGCCGGAGTTGCCACCTCCGAAGCCTTCCGCGCCGGGTACAGCGTGGAGAGCCAGACGATGCCCATCACGAGCATGGTGGACACCACAGCGGACATAGAGGAGAAGTTTAGCGTCAGGCCCGCCAGATACCCCGTTTCAGCCAGGAATTTGCTGACGCCCTGGCCGATAAGGTATCCGGAAACCGCTCCCAGAATGCCGTAGACCGTCGCCTCCGCGAAGAAGAGCATGGCGATGTGGTTCGGTGCCAGCCCGATAGACGAGAAGATACCAATCTCCCGAACGCGCTCATACACCGAATCCAGCATCGTCTTCAGGACGCTGAGCGCGGCGATGATGACCGGGATGATGATCGCCCCGAAGCCCTTCCCTGTCTGAGCTCCGATGGAGCTGTAGCGGTAGATGGTGTCGCCTTTCCCGGCATACAAGTTGAGCCCGAGGCGCTGCATCAACGTGTCCAGTTTCTCGGCCACCTGCTCAGCCGTGACGAAGTTGATGGCGATGGAGCGCATCTCACCGCCCAGGTTCACCAGCGTGTGATACGGGATGATGAACGTGGTATCCGGGTCCATATGCGTATACTCGCGGAACCCGGCCTCGCCCAGGCTCTTGCTCTGCGCCTGCTGCTTGTTCATCAGGATGAAGTCCACAGGCGTCAGAGGCTCGCCGTCCAGGTCCTTCAGGTTCCTGAACTTCCGGGAGTCCAGGATTCCGATGACCGTATAAGGCACTCCGGCGAACTGCACTTTCTCTCTGCCCAGGTCAGCGGGGCCGATACCCAGCTCCTTAGCCATCCGCTCGGGAAGGATGATGGTGTATTCCTCTCCCTCCCGGAACCACCGCCCGGCTTTCAGCGCCTTGGAGGGGTTCGTCACCCGGTCTTCCTGAGCTGTCAACCCCACGGCCGCCTTGGCATCATAGCGCCTGTCGCCTCGCTTTACGGTCAGGAAGGACTGCTCTCCCAGCGCTGCCCCGAAAAACCAGGCACGCGGAGCCACGTCGTTGGTGCGCCCGAACTCGTCATTCAGAATGCGGTAGGCCGGCTCCTGCAGCACTTCCCACATGGCCGTGCGCAGCATGATGCCGTTGTAAGTGGGCTTGTAAGGCGTCGGACGGGCGTTGAAGCGTAGCTCGTTCACGATGGACGTGAACGACAGCACGATGAACGTCACCAGGATCAGGCTGACGCAGGTCAGAACCGTCCTGGCCTTACGCCGCCTCATATTCGAGACACCCAGCGAGAACGCTGCCGCGGCTACGCTGACGCGCCCGATATCCACACGGTGCACGCCACTGACCTGGCGGTTCAACGCCCGGAGCTGCTCCTCGAACTTACCGGCCACCAGCGCGATCACCAGGAACGACAGCGCCATCATAATGAACGCCAGAATGACGATGACCGGGTTGCTGGTGATCTCAAAAGCCGGGTGGATCTGCGTGAAGCTGACAGCCACCACCACAAAAATGATCAGGAAGGTGGTGAGCTGGCGATACAGATCGGCAAACCCGAAGAACAGCCTTTCCAGGAAGAACGCGAACGGCAACAAGAGCGCCATATAGAAAAGCACGCCCCGAACGACGTCCGTCGCCGTCTTCTGCACGTCCGGATAAGCGCGCGCGGCGAAGCCCCACGCGCTGCGGGAATACGCCTCGAACGCCTCGAAGTCCCGCGCCGCAAGCGCCTCGTCTGCTTTCTTCAGCTCCTCGGCCGCACGCGCGTGGAGCTTGTTCAATCCCTGGTTGATGATGCGGTACTTAGCCAGCTTCTGGATCCGGAACTCGTTCAGGATCCACATATCCTTCGCGGCGCGGTAGGCCGTGTTCGTGATGGTAATGCCGTTCCCGACGTCGTAGCCGCGCCCTTCCGCATCCGCCGCCTGTTGCTCGGCCGTTCCGCCCTTGGTGAGCTTCGAGTTCAGCAAAAGCAACCGGGTGGCCGCCGGGCCGGCGTCCATGGTGATCTTGATGCGGCTGTTCGGCGGCGTGAAGATGACCGCCCCGTCCTCCACGTGAGATACCATCGGCTCTGGCACCGCCACCGCGAAGCCGTACTGCCGGGGCGGGCCGTTGGTCACGCCGTCCAGCACCTGCAGGCCGCCAAGCGCCCGCAGCGACTGGGGATCCACCAGATCGAAGACGTTGGTCGCCACGCACGGGAATACGATGACCGGCATCTCCTTGGAGCTAGTGGCGACGTCGAAGGCGTTGTAGTCGAACTCCCCGCCGAACGCCCCCATATCCGGCGCGAAGACGATCTCTCCCGTGCGCGGATCCAGCTTATAGGCCGCCAGCGTGGTGGGATGCGGTCCAAAATACGCTGTGACCGGGGCGATTCCAGGGAAGGAGAAGTACCCCTGTCCGTCCGTCAGCGAGACAAGGTTCGCGCGCACCCCCATGAACGACTTGTGGTAGCTGCGCACGATGGCGATGGAATCACCCACCGGCTGGTTCGGAACAAAGCTCTTCCGCGGGTCGTACTCCACCACCTGACCCGCAACCCGCGAGAAGCCACCCTGGATGCCGATGCGCTGGAAGGCGTTCGGCTCACGGATGGGAAACATCTTGGAGCCCAGACGCCCGGTCTGAGTGGGATCCTGGAGATAGTGGTCTATCAGACAGGCCACCAGCCGGACCTGTTTCCCGATGTTCGCCACATTCACCCGGTCGAATGTGTCGAACGGCGTCTCCACCAGCGAACGGGCGTCGTTCAGCGTGGCGAACGTGATGCCGGCCCCACCCGCAATGGAAACCGATTCGGCGTCGAATGCGATCTTGCCGGGGATATAGTTGCGCCAGTTCTTTCCAGCGATATCGTTGACGCCATCGGCGAAGGCGATCTCAGGATCCCTGTTGAATGTGGCGCACACGCGGGCCGCATTTTCGCGGGTGACGGTGGCCAGATCCGAATAGCGGCCTTTCAGGTCGTCGCGGGCGTCGTAGAAGTAGCCCTTGAAGAAGATCCCCACCCCTTCGGAATGACTGGAAAGGTCCAGCCCCGCGAACAGATAAACATCCTTGCGCGGGCGCGGCTTGCGGTCCGGGATGAAAGGCAACCGGGAGAAGAACGCGGCCATCCGCTCGCCCACACCGGGCCGGCTGAACTCGTCCAGATGCTTGTCCAGCCAGTGACGGATTCCGGCCATTCCCTGGAAGTGGGCATCGGTCGCCAGCAGCCAGACTGTGCGCTTCGGCGGATGCTTCTGCAACACACGCGCTACTTCGAAGAGCCCGGCGATCCCCGCGGCGGATTCGGCCCCGGGCGCAAGGGAGGGGGCAATACCGACGGAATCATAGTACGCGCTCAGGATGATGATCTGATCCTTGAGCGCCGGATCCGTCCCCTCGATCTTCGCCAGGATATTGCGCCCCTTCGCATCTTCCCACGGCATCTGGCAGGTGAGTCTGGCGCTGTCCTGGCGCTCGGCGGCAGCCATCAGCGCCGACGCGTCGGTTTGCGGCAACAGGAAGCGCGGCACGCTGACCGGAATGGTCATGTGCTTGGCTTCGGCCTCTCCCCGGATGGTGGTCTCCGGTTCGATGAAGACAATCGCCTTCGCCCCCATCCGGACTGCGTTGATCCAGTTGTTGCCGCAGTTGAAGTCCACCAGCGCGATGCTGCCCTGCATCGTCTTATCGCGCATGTCCTTCAGCGAGGAGCGCCCGATATAGGCAAGCGGGCCGGTGATGCCCTCCGGCGGCAACTGAGAGGTGCGTACCATGTTCGGCCAGAGGGGATAAACGCGCATCGAGCGCCCACCCACCATGAGCTGCGCTCCGCGGTCCATCGGCACGCTGACCTTGAACTCCTCAACGGTAACGTCCTTCAGGCCGATGGAGCGGAACTGCTCCTGGACGAAACGAGCTGCCTTCTCGGAACCGGGATAGCCCGGCATCCGCGAACCGATCTCCGGACTGGAAAGGTAACGGATGACGTCCGCAATGCGTTCATCGCTGACCTGAGCAGCGATGGAGCGGTAACGGGCCTCGAGACGAGGGTCTTTCTCCGGCTGGTCCTGCGCCAGCGCCAGGCGCGGCAGCCACTGCTGACTGGAAAAGGCCAGCGCCGTCAGAACCGAGACCAGGATCAGCAGCACAAGAGTCTTAAGCGACGTTCGCCTGTCTATTGCCGATGCTCCTTGTCGAGAGACTGAAAGGCCGGGGAGCCGTTCCCCGCCCCGCACACCCGGACGCGCGCACGCGACCGCCGTGCCGCGTCCGTCTGGAGATATTACACGAACCCGCCATCCATTCCTTCAGGGGATTGCGAGCTCTTTACGAAATCTGGAAACCGCCATCAACTGGAGGCCACCATCTGGCTGGTCTGCCCGCTGAGCGCATCGTGCGCAAAGCGCAGCAGCTCTTCCGTTTCCTCCCAGCCGATGCACGCATCCGTGATGGAGACCCCGTATTTTAGAGCCGAGATGTCCGGGCCCAGTGTCTGGTTGCCTTCGAAGAGATTGCTTTCCAGCATGAAGCCGATGATGGCCCGGTTGCCCGCCACCCGCTGGCGAAGCACCTCGCGCAGCACCCGGGACTGATTTTTGTGGTCCTTGCCGGAGTTGCCGTGGCTGCAGTCCACCATGATGTTAGGACGCAGACCCGCCGCGAACATCCTCCGGGCGGTGTCCGCTATGCTCTCGCTGTCGTAGTTCGGCCCCTGGCGGCCACCGCGGAGGATGATATGCCCCAGCGGATTGCCCCGCGTGTTGATGATGCACGTCTGCCCCTCGTAGTTGATCCCGAGGAAGCTGTGCTGGTTGCGAGCCGCCTGTATGCCGTCCACCGCCACCTGAACATCGCCGTCCGTTGTGTTCTTCCAGCCAAGCGGCATGGAAAGGCCACTGGCCATCTGGCGGTGTGTCTGAGACTCTGCCGTGCGGGCTCCGATCGCCCCCCACGAGACCAGGTCCGCAAGATACTGGGGAGTGATGGGATCCAGCATCTCCGTCCCGGCCGGGAGGCCCATCTCACCCAGCCGCAGACAGATACGTCTGGCTTTGCGCAGTCCTGTGGCGATATCGAACGTCCCGTTCAGATAAGGGTCGTTGATGAGACCCTTCCAGCCGATGGTGGTCCGCGGCTTCTCGAAATAGACCCGCATCACGATGAGCAAGCGCTCCCGCAGTTCCTCCGCCAGGGCTCTCAGACGGCCGGCGTAGTCTATTGCCGCGTCTTCGTCGTGGATGGAGCACGGCCCCACCACCACCAGCATTCGAGCATCCAGTCCCCGCAGGATCAGCTCAATGGCGTCGCGGGCGTCCAGCACCGTCTGCGCAGCCGTCTCGGTAAGTGGCAGCTCCTCCTTGATGACGCGGGGGGGCACCAGCGGTACCGTATTCAGGACGTTGACATCGAAGGTGGATCTCAAAGCTTCAGCAGCCTCCGGCCCGGCAGGCGGCAAGCGCCGGCCGATCACCCATCCCATATTACATTATCTCTACGTCTCCTGTCGCTCGCGCGAGGACGAGCAGCGAATATCACTGCAACAATGGCAGGTGTGTGCTATTCTGTTGCACAGGGATCGCAACAACATCAGCCGGAACGGAAGCGTTATGAAGATTCTACTGGCATCGCCGCGAGGTTTTTGCGCCGGCGTGGACCGCGCCATAGAGATCGTGGAGCGGGC
>JBBFLP010000016.1:0-23887 GCA_037478975.1 Armatimonadota bacterium | reverse complement strand
TTGCCGTAACGGCGGGCAGTGCCGGGCCCGCCGTTACGGAGGAGTAAGACGTCAGGCCTGTTTCTTGCGCCGGCCGCCGCGCCGCGTGGTCCGCAGGGTGACCTTCGCCGCCTCGTCCCGGTAGACGTCCAGCTGAAGCTTGCGCAGATGGGTTTCTACCTCTTCCCACTTCTTCGGCGACACTCCATCCGCATCCAGCAGCTTCTTTACCGCCTCCAGCGTCCTGCGCACATTTCCCGCCACCGAGTTCACATAAGCATTGATCTTGGTAGAAGGGGTCGCTTTCTTCTTCTTGATCTCCCGGGCTTTCTGAATCAACTCGTTCAATTCGGTTGCGCTCAGCTGTTCCAGTTCGGCAGGATCGATAGGCACAATCGTATCTCCTTCGATTAGCGTGATTGTGTTTACCAGCCTCCTGAGTCTCTGTCGTGAAGCGACAGTGCTCCGTGCATCATTATGACTGCAACTGGATGGAACCGCATCATCTTTGTGCCGTATTGTCGCTCTGCGCTCCGTTCCACCGGGAAATACAATCTTAACATCGCGGTCACAGAGGGGAAAACGCGCGCGGAGAAGATAAAGACAGTCCGCGCGCTACTTCGCCATGCCGCCGCATCAGGCGGAGGCGCCGTGCGTGGCGATATCAACCTTCAGGAGCGCAAGAGAACGGCGATGAGCAGACGAGCGAGATACATTGCAGGATGTGCTGCGCTGGCCCTCGGAGGACTGGCGGGCCGGGCGTTCGCGGCTGAAGCGACACCAGCGGAGCTTGCGGCGCAGATCGCGGAGAACAAGGCTATCCTGGACACGGTCTGGGTGATGCTGGCGGCGTTTCTTGTGTTCTGGATGCAGGCCGGTTTCGCCTATGTAGAAAGCGGCCTCACGCGCGCCAAGAACGCCAACAACATCATGATGAAGAACCTGATGGACTTCTGTATGGGGTCACTGGCCTACTGGGCTGTCGGGTTCGGAATCATGTTCGGGGCAGGCAACGCATTCTTCGGAACCAGCGGGTTCTTCGTCATCGAGTCCAGCGAGAAGACCTTCGAGAGCCTCGCCTGGACCAACGTCCCGCTGGCGGCCAAGTTCATGTTCCAGCTCGTGTTTGCCGCCACCGCCGCCACCATCGTCTCGGGAGCGATGGCGGAGAGAACCAAGTTCTCGACATACCTGATCTACAGCGTGGTCATCTCGGCGGTGATCTACCCCGTCATCGGTCACTGGATCTGGGGTGGGGGGTGGCTGGCGCAGCTCGGCTTCTGGGATTTCGCCGGGTCCACGGTGGTCCATTCCACCGGCGCGTGGATGGCCCTGGTGGGAGCGGCTCTTCTGGGTCCACGCCTCGGGAAGTATCGGCCGGACGGTAAGTCTAATGCGATTCCCGGCCACAGTCTTCCTATGGCTGCTCTGGGGGTCTTCATTCTGTGGCTTGGCTGGTTCGGGTTCAACCCGGGAAGCACCATGGCGGCGGATCCGTCCATCGCTCATATCGCGATGACCACCAATCTGGCGGCGGCCATCGGTGGCATCCTGGCGATGGCCACCAGCTGGGCTGTCTTCAAGAAGCCGGACGTCTCCATGACGCTCAACGGCGTTCTGGCAGGACTGGTGGCCATAACGGCTCCGTGTGCCTTCGTCAGTCCGCTCAGCGCGGTGATCATCGGCGCGGGAGCGGGGATACTGGTGGTCCTTGCCGTCCTGTTCTTCGACAAGGTCCACCTGGATGATCCCGTCGGCGCTGTATCCGTCCACGGAGTCTGTGGAGCTTACGGAACCTTGATGCTCGGACTGTTCGCGCAGGACAAGTTTGCTCCCGATACCACCGGCAACGGCCTGCTGTTCGGTGGTGGGCTGACCCTCCTGACGGCTCAGTTTATCGGAGTGGTCTCAGTGTTCGCGTTCGCAGTGGTGGCCGGACTACTCCTGTTCGGCATCCTGAAGGCCACGATCGGCCTGAGAGTCACGGAGTCGGAGGAGATCGAAGGGCTGGACATCGGCGAGCACGGCAACCTTGCCTACCCGGACTTCGAAATGGGAGAGCCGCATTCAGCAGGGATTGGCGCCTCGAAGCTTTCAGGTCTCAAGACCGCGGCGGGTGCTCCCACTCCGCAACCTGCGGACTGAAGTTGATCGGCAACGTGTGACGTCCCTCGAAGCAGGCAGCAGCAGAAAGCGGCCGCGGGATCCTCCCCGCGGCCGCTGGCTCTTCACAACGTCCTTCAGACTCGCGAATCAATGGTTGCCAGACCGTGCGATCAAGATGGAAGCGTGACCTGCTCCCGGAGGTGCCTGGCCTCCGGCGTGTTGGCCACCGTGGCCTGGCTATGTGAGATGGTGGTCCAGTCCAGGGAAGGAAGCGGCGCAATCACACACCGCCCGTCCTCCATCTCCCGGGCGAACAGCCGGCTTCTGGCCGGGCCCCACCAGACGCAGCTCGTGTGGTCCAGCCACTGCCAGAGTTTGAAGCCTTCCTTCTGCAGAAACTCGTATGCTGACCGGCGATCCGGAAATTCCATTCTCTCGGAAATCTGCATCGTCTCCTCCTCGACGCGGCTCGTTGTCATCCTCTCGTGGAAAGCAACGCTTCTGCCGCTGGAAGCGGTTCCCGCCCGCTTAGCCGAAGAAGAGGATGTCCGTGTTCACCGTCCATTCACGGGGATCCACCGAGGTCAGCGAGCCGTCCTTGCAGCGGTAGACCACGCGCTCTATGCCGCTGTTCAGGATCATCCGGGAACAGAGTTGGCAGGGCGAGGCGTGGGCAAACGGCAACTCCTCCCAGCTCGCCTCCAGCTCCTTGAGGGGATATCCCTGCTCGTCAAAGCCCACCAGCTCTTCTTTCTCACGGCCGGCGATATACAGGGTGGCGCCGGTCATCTCCTCCATGCTGGCGGAGATGATGGCGTTCATTTCGGCATGAGACGATCGGCATGCCAGATATCCGCCGCGCTGGCCGTCCACACCCTTGGCGACTCGTATCCGCCGGCACCAGCCAGCCTGAAGGGAATCTTCCACTCCGCGTGGAGCGCCGTTGAACCCCGTGGCGACGATGCGGTCATTCTTCACGATGACCGCTCCGTAGCTGCGCCGGAGGCAGGTGGAGCGGCGAGCCACGGAATCTGCAATGTCTATATAGTAGGTATCCCTGTCCGGTTTGCGCATAATACCCCCGTAGAATACTTCTTGCGGTGTCTGCCCGGAATCCTGCTGTTGAGTCTGGAGCGCTTTCTTCCGTCACAATGTCTAGGTCTGCCGCCCGCGTGGAGCGCTCCCGCCTGCGGTGGGACTGCAAAAAGCGGGCCGCTATACCGGGATGAGTGCGGGCCTCAGCACGGAACAAAGAATCTGGGGAAGGCGTCAGTATGAGTGAAACCGCCCTGCGTCTTACGGGAAAGACCCGGGTGCTGGCTGTGTTCGGCTGCCCTGTGGAGCACAGCCTATCGCCGGCCATGCACAATGCCGCGATCCGGGCTCTGGGGCTGGACCTGGTCTACGTGCCGTTCCGCGTGGAGCCGGCCCGCCTCCGGGATGCGGTGGCGGGGGTCCGCGCGATGGGGTTTCTGGGGGTGAATCTGACGATTCCCCTGAAAGAGCAGGCCGTGTCGCTGGTTGATGGCCTGTCACCCGGAGCGGCCAGAGTGGGGTCCGTGAATACCCTGTGGTGGAAGGACGGCTGCCTGATGGGTGAGTCCACGGACGGGCCCGGGTTCATAAGCTCGCTGGAGGAGGCGGGCGGGCTGCCGGATACGGCGCTGGTGCTCGGGGCTGGAGGCTCCGGAAGGGCCGTCTGCTTTGCTCTGGCGGAACGCGGGGTGAGGATCATCCTGGCGAACAGGACGCCGGAGCGGGCCCGGAGACTGGCGGAGGAACTCGGGGACGCAAACGTGCGGGTCATCCCGATGGATGTGGAGGCCCTGCGGGAAGCCTGCCGCGAAGCGGATCTGGTGGTGAACTGCACTTCCGTGGGAATGTCGCCGAATATTGGGGTCAGCCCGCTTCCGCCGGATGCGTTGCGGGCAGGACAGACCGTGTATGACCTGGTCTATAACCCGCCGGAGACGCGGTTGCTGGCGGATGCCAGGGCCGCAGGGGCCCGGCCCATCAACGGAGTCAGGATGCTGGTGCATCAGGGAGCGTACTCCTTCCGGTTGTGGACGGGAGTGGATCCGCCGCTGAATGTGATGGAAGCGGCGGTGATGGAGGGTCTCAAACAGGAAGCATAGGTTTGGTTCGGGGAGGTCCCGGTCCGGCTTCCCGCGGGGGCGCGGGGCGGAACCCGTATGGTATAATCCTTGAGTTGCCGGGCTTGATGCCGGGACTTCGGCAGCCGGCGCTACGGACAGGCCGGTCTGAGAGGTAATGAGCATATTATGGTAATGACTCGCAAGGATCTTGGAGACATCCTTCTCTCCAAGGGGGCCATCACGGAGCAGCAGCTGCAGCAGGCCCGTGAAGCTGCGCGAGCCACCCGGGGAGCGGATCTGGGCCGCATCCTTGTGGATCTGGAGATGGCCAGCGAGGCCGAGGTGGCGGAGGCGCGTGCGGAGGAGCGCGGCCTCCCGTTTGTCAGCCTCGCCAATACCCGGATTGATCCGAGCGCAGTCAACATCATCCCCGAGCGGCTCGCGAAGCGGCATAACGTGGTTCCCTTCGGCAAGATGGGCAACCAGCTGCTCATTGCGATGGCGGACCCCGACGATATCGTCGCTATGGACGATCTCCGCACGGCGGCCAAGGGTCTGCAGATCAAGCCGTTCATCGCCGCGCCCGAGGACATCACCAACGCCCTGACCAGAGCCTACGGCGGCGGCAACGGAGCCGAAGCTCCCGGCGGAGGAGGGGAGTCCGCAGCCGTGGTGCCCGCTCCAGGCGCTACCCAGCTTTCGGGGACAGCTTCCATCCGTGAGGCGATCGCCCAGTACGGCGGCGAGCAGGACGTCGCGGGCGAGGACGAGGACGCGGACGCGCTTGCCAAGCAGTCCGAAGAGGCGCCCATCATCAAGATCGCGCATTCCATCATCCTGCAGGCCATCAAGGACGGCGCGAGTGATATCCACGTGGAGCCCGAGCGGCGCGGAGTGCGCGTTCGCTACCGCGTGGACGGCGTGCTCCACGAGACGATGACCGTCCCGAAGTACATTCAGGCGCCGCTTATCTCGCGCCTGAAGATCATGGCCAACATGAACATCGCGGAGCGGCGCATTCCTCAGGACGGAGCCATTCCCATCCGTGCGGACGGCAAGGATTACGACCTGCGCGTGAGCTGTCTTCCCACCATCTACGGTGAGAAGATCGTCATGCGCATCCTGGACAAGACGAACGTTCTCATCGGTCTGGCCAAGTTGGGCTTCCTGCCCCACACTCAGGCTCGGGTGGAGGAGCTGATCAGCCAGCCGAACGGCATGTTCCTGACCACGGGGCCGACAGGTAGCGGCAAGACCACCACCCAGTATTCCGTGCTCCACAAGATCAACTCGGTGGACCGCAACATCATCACCATCGAGGATCCGGTGGAGTATCAGCTGGACGGAATCTCGCAGGTGCAGGTGCACAAGAAGGCGGGGTTGACCTTTGCCTCCGCCCTGCGCGCCTTCCTCCGCCAGGACCCGGACATCATCATGGTGGGTGAGATGCGCGACCTGGAGACCGCGGAGATCGCCATCGAGGCCGCTCTGACCGGCCACCTGGTCCTTTCCACACTCCACACGAACGACGCCCCTTCGGCGGTCACCCGTATGGTGGATATGGGTGTGGAGCCCTACCTGATCTCTGCGACGGTCATCGGATGTCTTGCCCAGCGTCTGGCCCGGCGGATCTGCCCGAAGTGCCGCGAGTCCTATGAAGTTGACGTCGAGGATCTGCGCAGGTTTGGATACCATCCCGAGAACCATGCGGAGATGGTGCGCATTCTGGGAGAAGAGAAGGCCGAGGAACTGCGCGGCGTCCGCAAAGTCACCCTGTGGCGTGGTGCCGGGTGCGACAACTGCCGTCAGAGCGGGTTCCGTGGACGGCTTGGCATCTACTCCTTGATGGAAGTCAACGACGAGATCCAGGATCTCATCGTCCGCCGTGCTCCGCTCAGCGATCTGAGAGAGGCGGCGAAGGCGAACGGAATGCTGGAGCTCCGCGAAGACGGGCTGGTGAAGGTTCTGGAGGGGATCACCACCGCCGAAGAAGTTATGAGGGTCGTCTTTACGGCCGGCGTTTCCTGAGATTTCACCGGGCGCCGCTCCTTCGGGAGCGGCGGCTCTTTGAGGGGTATCACTTTCCGGGAGGAGGAATCACTTGTCAGGCGCAACCGGAACGGTCAGCGAGGAGATGAAGGCTGCTGCGTCGCAGCAGCAGCGCGGCAACGTTCAGAAGATCGAGGATACACACGTAGACGAGCTCCTGCGGGCGATGGTGGCGCGCGGGGCCAGCGACCTTCATCTCTGCGTGGGAGTCCCGCCCATTGTCCGTGTGGACGGGCAGCTCCAGCCTCTGCCGTTCACCAAGCTCACCCCTCCCGAGTCCCAGCGGATCGTCTACGACATACTGACGGACGAGCAGATCCGCCGGTTTGAGGAGGATCTGGAGCTTGACTGCTCCTACTCGGTGCGGGATCTGTCCCGTTTCCGCCTGAACGTCTACCGGGATAAGGGTGCGGTGGCGTCTGCGTTCCGGACCATCCCGGTGCGCATCCCCACGCTCAAGGATCTGGGGCTTCCCCGCGTTCTGGAGACCCTGACGCGCAAACCCAGGGGGCTCATTCTGGTGACCGGGCCGACGGGGTCCGGGAAATCCACCACTCTGGCGGCGATGATCGGGCAGATCAACTCGGAGCAGAGCCTGCACATCATCACCATCGAGGATCCCATCGAATATCTACACGAGCACAAGTACAGCATCATCAACCAGCGGGAGGTGGGCACGGACACACGGGCGTTCAACAACGCGCTTCGCGCGAGCCTCCGCGAGGATCCGGACGTCATCCTGGTGGGTGAGATGCGCGACCTGGAGACCATTCAGATCGCCATCACCTGTGCGGAGACCGGTCACCTGGTGTTCGCCACACTGCATACCAACAGTGCGGCCCAGACCGTGGACCGCATGGTGGACGTGTTTCCGCCGGGGCAGCAGGAGCAGATCCGCTTCCAGCTGTCCAATAACCTGGAGGCGGTCATCTGCCAGCAGCTGCTGCCGCGGCGCGGGATGAAGGGCAGGGTGTGCGCAATGGAGATCATGATCGCCACCCCGGCGATCCGCAACCTGATCCGCGAGGCCAAGAGCCATCAGATCCCTTCCGCCATCCAGACGGGTGCGCAGTTCGGGATGCAGACCATGGACCAGCACCTGCGGGATCTGTATCTGCAGGGCATCATCACCTATGATGATGCCGTCACCCGCGCGATGAATCCGGACGAGTTGAAGAGGATGATTGAGTCGCCGCAGACGGCTGGACCGGGAGGCGCGCCTGCGGGACGGGGGGCCTGATAGATGCCAGCCTTCGAATATACCGTCGAGGATTCTTCCGGCGCTCGCAGGAAGGGTACCTCGGAAGCCGAGAACGAGGATATTCTTCGCAGGCGCCTGACCAACCAGGGCCTGCGGGTGGTGGAGGTCAAGCAGACCAAGGCCAAAAAGAAAGCCTCCACCAGCAACGTCAAGATCAAGCTGAACGAGCTTTCCATCTTCTGCCGTCAGTTCTCCACCATGATTGACGCCGGGGTGTCGCTCGTGCGCTGCCTCAGCGTGCTACAGGAGCAGACAGTCAATCCCAAGTTCAAGCGGATGATCGCCGACATTCAGAGCGAGGTAGAGGCCGGCCAGAGCCTGTCCCGGGCGCTCGCTAAGTACCCGAACACCTTCAGCAACCTGTTCATCGGTCTGGTGAACGCGGGCGAGGTGGGAGGAGTGCTGGAGGAAAGCCTTCAGCGACTCTCCACATTCCTTGAGAAGGACCAGGAGCTCCGGCGGAAGGTCAAGTCCGCTATGACCTATCCGGTCATCGTCATGATCGTGGCGGTGTCCATCGTTATCGGTCTGGTCACGTTCATCCTGCCGAAGTTCATGGACCTGTTCAAGGATCTGGGCGTTACGGAGTTCCCCCTGCCCACCACCATCCTGATGGGGTTCAGCAACTTCCTCACCCAGAAGTGGTACTTCGCGGTGCTGGGGCTGGTCATCTTCATTGTGGCGTTCCGGGCGTTCGTGAAGACCGACGTGGGCAGGCGCTCCTACGACCGGTTCAAGCTGAAGGCGCCGGTGTTCGGCAAACTGAACCACAAGATCGCCCTGGCGCGGTTCGCTCGGACACTTGGAACACTGCTCGCCAGCGGAGTTCCCATCCTCTCGGCCATGGAAACGGTGGCGGGTACGGTCTCCAACGAGATCATCTCGGAGGCCATCCTCAATGCCCGGGCGCGCATCAGAGAGGGTGACCGCATCGGAGATCCGCTGCAGAAAAGCAAACTGTTCCCGCCGATGGTGGTGCAGATGATCACCATCGGTGAAGAGTCTGGCGCGCTGGACCCGATGCTTGCGAAGGTCGCAGATTTCTATGAGGCGGAGGTGGACGCGGCTCTGGACAGCCTGACCTCCGCAATCGAGCCGGTGCTGATCGTGTTCCTGGGGTTCGCGGTCGGCTTCATCGTCATTTCCATCTTCCTGCCGCTGGTCTCGGTGATCACCGCCCTGTCAGGAGGCGAGGGTGGAGGCGCCGGCGGTGGTGGAGGAGAGTAAGTCTTGCCCCAGGAGCTCTCCGCGGCGATAGCGTTCGTCTACGGAGCTGTTGTCGGTAGTTTTCTGAATGTGCTGATATGGCGGCTGCCGAGGGATGAGTCCATCGTGCGGCCGCCTTCGCACTGTCCGTCCTGCGGATATATCCTGAAGCCGTGGGATAACATTCCCATCATCACCTGGCTGCTGTACCGCGGCCGTTGCCGCAAGTGCTCGGCCCGCATCTCGCCGCGGTATCTGGTGGTGGAGGCCGGCACGGGCCTGATGTGGGTGGCGCTGTTCTACCGGTTCGGCTGGAGCCTGGAGTTCTTCCAGTATGCTCTGCTGGTGTCCTCGCTCATTGCCGTTTTTGCCATAGACCTGGAGCACTACATCATCCCGGATCAGCTCTGGATCTTCGGGGCGGCGGTGGGGTTCATCGCTGACATTACGGGGCTGGTGACGGGTCTGCGCGAGTTCCCCTGGCGGGATCTCCTCTGGTTGCCGGTCCCGTTCACGGGAGGGATCCAGCTTCCGTTGCCCCACTCGCTGGTGGGGTTTTTCGCGTACGGGGCGCTGGTGCTGGTGGTGGGCATCTTCGGAGAGTCGCTCTTCAAGAAAGAGGCGATGGGTGGAGGGGACGTCAAGCTGGCGGCAGCCATCGGTGCGAACATCGGCGCCGCGTACGGCATCATCTCCTTCTTCCTGGCCGCCGGGATCGGAGCGCTGGCGGGCATCATCCTGATGGCGCTGGGGCAGAAGCGACGGTTCGATGAGATCCCGTTCGGACCCATGCTGGTCACGGGGGCGGTGGTGATGATCTTTTTCGGACCTCAGATTGTGGACTGGTGGCTGGGATACGCCGGGCTTCGCTGAAGGGAACACCACCGGCGGGACGGAAGTCAATGATATAGCCCTGGGGGCGGGCGCTCGGGTGGCCACAGAGGCCGGAGGGCGGGGGTGCGTCGTGCATTTCAGGGTGTCTGAAAGGGCAGGAGAGTCCGGATGAGCAAAATCGGCAGGGCTGGGTTCAGCATCATCGAGCTTCTCACGGTAATCGCCATCATCGGCATTCTTGCGGCGCTCATCTTCCCGGTCATGGGCTCCGCGCGGAAGAAAGCCCGCGAGACGCAGTGCATCACCAATATGCAGGAGATTCACCGCGCTCTGAAGCTCTTCAAGAACGACAACGGCCGCTATCCGGCTGTCTTGCTGGGCTTCGCGGAGAATGGAGTGCCGGTGGATTCCATCAAGAACGGGACGCTCTTCAGCCGGGAGTACGTTTCCACTGCAAAGGTTTTTTCCTGTCCCGACAACCGGTTCACGGACCCGGCGGCTACCATCCCTGATCCTCTGGCGGGGCAGTCACTCATCGGGCTGGACCGGCCGGCGGGAGCGCGTCTCTACTCCTACGACAGCTACGACGCGCAGATTCTTGCCTATGCCGGGAATTCTCCTCAGCCGCGCTACACGCTCTCCTGGGCCAACACCGCAGCGGATGTGCCGCTGAACGATCCTAACGCGAAGGAAGAGGCCTTCGAGAGGCAGCTCAAGTTCCGCAGCCCCCCGGACAACACCGTGGTCACCTGGTGCTCCTATCACCGGGGCGGCGACCAGCGTCCGCGCTCCGGAGCGCAGGATCTGGTGCTCTTCTTGGACGGGCACGTGGATCGGATCCCTTCGGACCAGCTGATGCCGGACGGAGCTCCCTGGAACTACCCGTACACGGTGAAGCCCAAGCTCTGAAGCGCCTGTTGCACCGGAAACGGGGCCTGACGCCGGATCGAAGAAGCGAGCAGATGATCCTGGGACGCCTTCAAAACCGGAGGGGAACCTCCCTCATAGAGATCCTGACCACCCTGGTCATCCTGGTGATCGGCATCCTGTCGGTGGCCCGGATGTTCTCTGGCGGCTTCGTGGTGATGAAGCGCAGCGAGAACATCACGCTCGCATCGCGCCTGGCGGAGGGAGAGTTCGAGAGGCTCAGGGCGCGGGCGGTGAACCTGCCTCTGGGCATCACCACTGCCGCCACCCCGCCTCCGGGGACACCCAACGACGCCAGCTCGCCCAATATCCGGCAGATCGTGGGCGAGACCGTCCGTATTCCCGCTCCCATCCTGGAGGCCCGGACCACCGGGCGGGTCATCGGCTCCGTGCACGAGCTGCTGTTCGCGCCGGTTTCGTCCGTGGATTCTGTCTACTCCGCTCGCCTGCAAAGGCGCATTCTGGATTCCGAGGACGCCGACAGCGAACCGTGGCGCTGGCTGCGGCCCACCCAGTATGCCATAGATTACGAAAGCGCGCGGATCTGTTTCCGCGCCGCCAACTACGAGAGGATCTTCTCCATCACCTATTCCTACTGGATCGAGACGGAGGACGAGCGCACACTGCGCACGGTGACGGGCGAGAATATTGTGGTGCCTGCCGGTGCGGGCTGGCTGGACATCACGGCCGGGGGCGTCCCCGTCCGCAATATCGAGGGTTTCGCAGGGCTGGATGACCGCAGCGACCAGGCGTCCCGGGCATTCCGGCGGCTGGATGCTGGAGCGGACTGGTCAACGGACGACCCTTACGAATACAAGATCGTGGACAGCCTGACCGGCCGGATCGCCTTCAACCCGCGGGGCTACTCTTACAAAGAGTACACTCCGCAGGGAGTTGTGGACCTGACGGCTCACGTGGATTACACGGTCTACGACTGGGGGATCATCAGTGAGACCCTGCAGGTGCCGCCTGTTCCGCCCTATCGTCTCCGCACGACGTTGCGAGACATCAAGCAGATCGGGGTCACCATCAACGATGACGGATCCCCGTATACGGGTATCACCCCGAATTATCCGGAAGATCTGCTGGTGGTAGATGAGGCCACCGGTCAGTATATTCCGTCCAACGTCCTTCAGGTGGACCACCGCAACGGCATCATCGTGGTACCGGATCAGATCACCATCGGCAACGTCCTGGTGCCCTCTGCAGGCCGCACTCTGCGGGTGTATTACCGGTGCGAGGGGGACTGGCAGATCCAGTACCGGAAGGCCTATGAGCGCTACACCCCTCAGAACGATAACGACGTCTCATACCGCGAGTATTTCCACAACCGCGCCGCCGACCGGATCGTGCTGAACAAAAGCGAGGTGGGGAAGTCCTTCTCCGTGGACTATGTCTATCTGGAGAATGGACGGGAGAGAACGGTCATCGGGGAGGTTGTGCGGGCCATCGCCTCGCCGGATGGTCAGAGGGCGTGGTTGATCCCTTCAAAGACGCCGGAATATGTGCGGGCCATCCGCGGCCTGTCGTTCAAGGTGCGCGTGATGTGGAGCGAGACCACCCGCCGGGACAGCGAGGGCCGTCTGGTGCCGAAGTTCCAGTATTACGATCTGGACGGCGAACTGACTCGCCGCCTGGCGGCAGGGTAGGGGCGACAGATGACCTCCACAGGCCTGAAAATCTCTCAAACGGCCAGACGCAGCCGCGGGGGCTTCACGCTGATCGAGGTTCTGGTGGTGCTTGCCATCACCGCCATCCTCACCACGCTGCTTGTCACGCCGATGGTCCAGAGCTTCAACATCACGCGGCGAGCGCAGGCGACGGTGCTTTCCCAGGAGTCGGGACGGCAGGCTCTGGAGCAGCTCACGCGTGAGCTGCAGAGCGCGGTGTTCGTGTATGACAATACGGGGCAGGCCATTGACATCCCCGTCAAGGGGCGGGTGTTTCAGGTTCCGCACGCGCGCGTAGACCTGGTTCTGCCCCGGATGGTGATGCACTGCAAATCTCCTAATCACCCGGCAGGAGTCCCTCGCGACTACGACCGCGGACGGCTGGCGTGGCCAGCCTGCCCGGCCCAGCATCAGCCGCCGGGCGGCAATGACGATGTAGAAGCGCGCATTCTTCATCCCATCGAGCCGGACGGGATGATGGTCCGCTATTTCGTGGGGCTGAAAGATCCGTCGCAGCCATACAACAACGTCCACGAGGATCGCCGGGCCCTTGCCACCGATGTGGAGAATACCTTCGTTCTCTACCGGGCTGAGTTCTCTCCTTACGACGAGAACCTCATTGACGACTCGGATGGACAGAGTGGCCTGCTGCGCCCGGACTTCTTTTACAATCAGAACCGGGCGCCGAACGGCCGCACATTCTCCGAGAACTGGCGGCGGGTGTCGCATATCGTCGGGCCGGCCACCAATCTGGATTTGGTCAGTGTGGAATACGACTCCAACGGCGAGCCGGTGAGTGTCTTCAGCTCGGTGCGCTTCGTCCCGAATGCGGTGACGAACGATGTCCTGACCCCCACGGACACAGGGCGTCGCGAGTATGGCGAGCCCGACAGCCCGCCGACCGTCTACCGGGCCACGGCCGGTCAGTGGGCGCCGGATTACGAAGTGCGCGTGTTCCGTGAAGGAGCCACGGTGGTCTACTTCACACGGCGTGATCCCGGCAGCGGGCACGTTTACATCTACCGCGCCGGCCGCAACGAGCCCGTATTCGACATCACGGCCTGGCAGCAGACCAGGCAGATCGGGCCGGGCAGCCCGGAGTTTATGTTCGACGTGGATCCGAACAAGGGGGAGGTCACATTCGCTTTTCCGAGCGAGGCGCTGACGCAGTACGGCGATGACGTGTTCGACCCTGCCCTAATCAATCAGGCTTACAACGACAGCTTGGAGAACCAGGGGGCGGGCGTGCGAAGCGTCACACTGAACCGGTTTGCGGGGCTCAAGGCGGATATCCCCGGTGCGCGCATAGTTCCGGGGTCAGAGCGCGTCACGGGACCGAACTGGGTGGTGGGGCCCGACTATGGAAGGCCCGTGCTTTACACCCGGGTGGCCTATCTGACAGACGATCCCGGGCCAAATCAATACCGGATAGACTACCGGACGGGCACCATATTCTTCTACTCGCTTCCTTCGCCTGCGATGCCGGAACGGGATATCTCCGGCGGCCCGGCGGCCAGGGTGGAGGTGCGCTTCGATTTTCAGAACAATCAGGGATTCGATCCTGACTCAGGGGACGTCTTGAGTGTGGATTACACCACGAAGAACGTGATGTCGGTGCAGGTGGGATACCGGCTCTACGATGACCGTGGGAAGCTGAGCGTCCTGCAGCTTTCCAGCAATGTCGTGATTCGGAACTTCCACAGATAGCATGCGCATCGTGTCACAGATAGTCAGATCGAAGCCGGCTTTCCGCTGTCTGCGCTCGAACCGCGGGCAGTCGCTGATCATCGCGCTGTCCGTGATGTTCATCGTGATGTTCATCGGCACCATCTTCGTGACGCTGGTGACGCGCAACCTCTCGGCGGCGGTGCGCTCGGGCGATGTGTTGATTGCCCGCCAGATGGCCGAGGCGGGCATCCGCTACGCGGACAGCATGCTGACCTATAGCGACGACGGGGCGGACTGGCGTCCCGAACCCGCCAATCTGGATCCGGCAGCCAACGCGAAGCATCCGGATATCCAGTGGCTGCAGCCGTACGAGCCCACTCCGTCCGCCACCGGTGGCCCCACCGGCGGCTTCAGCAGTTTCACCAGCGGAAACGGCCGGTTTCTCATCCGGGTGAGCTACAATCCCGATCCCTCGGACCCGATGTCGCGCTACATCAAGATCGAGTCCATCGGGCGTGCCGGGTTCGTGGACTCCAATTTCCAGGGCAGCGGGGTGCCCGATCCCACCACGTACGCCAACAGTGGGCCTGTCCGTCTGCGCCATGAACTTACGGCCTACAAACCGATCGGCATCACGGACTATGCCCGGTTCGTCACCAACAAGAGCAAGCGGACCGAGCCCGTATCTCTGGGCAAGGCGTTCGGGCCGAAACCGCTTGTCTGGGGTGGCACCATCATCGGTCAGGAGCGGACCGGTCCCATCCGAGTGAACGGCAACCTGGTCTGGCGGGGCAAGAACGAGGTGTATCTCCGCAGCGTGCAGTCGCAGAATGGAGCCAGGCTGCCGGTGGACCGGGTGGAGGTCGCCGGAGAGATCCTGGAGTCGGGACCGGATGCGGAGGTGCTGGTATTCAATAACGGCGTGCTGGAAGGGCGGGCGGAGCCCACACGCCGGGGCGGCGCCCTGAACCCGGATTTCACGACATTCCAGGGGCTGTACCGGGATGGCGTGGACCGTCCGGACGTTGCCGGCTTCGGGCGGGCTGTCAAGCGGCTGGAACCACCGCTGGTGGATCAGGAGGATCCCTCGTCTGGTGTCTCGCGATACCGCCGCTTGACGCTCTACTCTGGCTTCTCTGCGCGGCTGAACGGCGGCCGGTATGTCAACAGCGCTCAGTACGGCTACGGTGATGGTCTCTACATAGACAACCGCCGCGACGTGCAGCAGGACGGCAGCTCTGTCTTCGGTGGAACGCAGACGCTGCTGGATGAGTGGGTCACGCCCAACAACAGGGGTTCCTGGAAGGGGGCATTCTACGTGCCGCCGGGCGTGGTCATCCGCATCAACCCTGATGAGACGCTGACCATCACCCGGACCGATGCCGTGCGCCGGGGACAGAAATACGTCTGGCACACTTACGATGCGGCGTCGAACAATCTGGTTCCGCAACCGGGGCTGGGTCCCACCATCACGCTGCCCTATCCACGCAACGGAGTCATCTTCGCGGAGGGCAATATCCGCATCTCCGGAATGGTGGCCGCCGACAGGCAGCTGACGGTGGTTTCGAACGAGAACATCTACATCGAGGGCAGCATCCTGAAGCAGGATATGGTCACGTCGGCCATCAGCCTGCTGGCGCGAAAATATATCGTGGTGAACACCACGCAGTTCCTGAGCCTGCCTCCGTTGACTTCCGCGCTGTTTGAGTCGGTTCCTGGAGGAGGACGGCCGCCCTACGCCTACCGGGTGACCACCAGTCCGGCCTCCAACTTCGTCGCCGACTTCTCGCCGGGATACTGGTATGATCGCAACAGCCTTCGCCAGCCGTCGGCCTATCCGTCGTGGGGCGGCGGCCCGGCGCATCTTTTCATCCGGCACGCCTCCTCCGGAGCCACCGCCAGCATCAACCTGTTCGTCAACGGCGCGGTTTACGATTTCGGCGGGGCCCCGAACTATCTGATGCCCAGCACTGAGACGCAGTACGGTCCCATCTTCGAGGGGCAGGTCTTTCCGCTGGACTTCGGTGGGCCGCCCGGCCTGTTCGGCACTGCGGGGCAGTGGAACCGGATCGAGATCGGCCTTCACCAGACAGGGTTGGAACAGTCTCGGGGCGACTATCTGCTGGAGGCGATTGCCGTCGTCCCGATGGACGTGAACATCCAGGCGCTGTGCTACGCTCAGGAGGGAAGCCTGTTCATCATCCCGGGCCCCTGGTTCAACAGCAACCCGGGTGACAACCCCTCCGCGCCCGCGCGCCCGCCCGAGATCAAGAATCCTGCGTTCCCGTTCTATGGAGAGCCTCTCGACATTAAGATCACCTTCGACGGGGCAGTGGCCGAGAATCTCCCCGCTCCTCCGGCGCTGGTGGACGAGTGGATGCGCCACTGGAGCAACATCCCGGTTCGTTATGGTTCGAGCAACGAGCGCACCGCCCATCCTGAGGACGGAGTGACGTTCGTCTACGATCCGCAGCTGGGGTTCCCGGTGCGTCCGGATGGCACCCCCGTCCGGCGGGATGCGTACGGGCGGGCTCTGCCCGTGACACCGCGGCTTCCCGTGTCGCCGGATCTGATCTATGTCGGACGGCTGAGCAGCTGAGCGGGTAAAGGCCGGCCGAACAAAGGCGGGCCGGAGGGAGTCATTCCAAGAAGAGGACACAGACGTCCGGTCCGCTGGACCGGCCGGAACCTGGAGCGACGCGCCGCCGGTTGGGGCGGCCTGGAAATGGCGTGATCCGATGCGTTCTGGCTATCTGAACATACTTCTGGCAGGCATCGCCGCCGTGCTGTTGGCGGCAGGTGAAGCGCGTCCGGCGTATATCTACTCGGAGAGCCTGCGCGTCATCCGCGTCTGCAACCTGCTGCTCCCGGGGGTGGATCCCAACAGCGATCCGGCGCAGGGTCCCATCTCGTCCGGTTACCGTTCCCGCCAGTGGAACGCCGGTCTGTTCAGCGTGCTGGAGCAGCGGCTGGACTTGAAGCCAGCCGGGTGGACTTTCGTGAACCCGCTCGCTCCCGCGGTGGTCACACCCGAGATCGCGGCACGCTATTCCGATACCCCTCTGCCGCTCACCGTCGGGCAGGTGGTGACGAAGGACATGCCTTGCTACTGGGATGTAAAGCTGGGCGAGGTGACCCTTTCCCGCCTGCTGCAGTTTGATGTGGTGTATCTGCACATCCCGGCGGGTGTCAAGGCGGAGCTGACCCCGGATGACCGTGAGCTGCTCCGCAAGCTGGTGGATTCCGGGGCGCAGCTCTGGATAGACTGGGGCGGCGGAGCGGCCAACCCCTTCACAGCCGGGCAGTGCGGAACTGGTTTCTTCCTGGACGACGTGAACTTCCAGCCGCAGCCCCGGCAGCCGGCGAACGTCATCCACCGTCACCACGCGCTTCTCAGCTATCCCTACTGGCTCAGTCAGCCGGAGATCAACTCCCTGGGGGCGAATCTGAGCGGCGGGGTGGCCTCCGACGGGAACAACGGGATGCCTTTCCCGGCAGTCTTCGCGCCTGTGGTGTTGAACGGTGGCGGGCTGCCGCAGATGGCCGCGGGAAGATATGGATCCGGCCATATCATTCTGACCGCCAACAACATCGGAGCGAACATTGTGCGGGCGGCCTTCGGCTCCCGGCCGGATCTTGCTTCTCCCGGAGATCTCAAGTTTGCCTATAACGTGGTGGCATGGGCCTCCAACTACACCACCACTTACGCCAATGCCGCTCACTCCTCGTCATCCTCGCAGGGGCCGGGCGCTCCGCTGGTGAAGCGCTGGAGCTTCCCGGTGGGAGGCGCTCCGGGAGCGGCTGCGGTGATCTACAAGGGCGTGGTGTTCCATTCCGGCGGGGACGGTGTGGTCTATGCCCTGGACGGCGTGCCCCAGCAGGATCTGGACAATGACGGCAATCCGGATGACGGCGTGCCGGACTTTGCGGGAGGCGCACCGTTCGACCTGCTCTGGTCGGCCAGCGCCGGCGGGTCCATCTCTGGTCCCACGGTGTTCTCTTGGCCGGGCGGCGGTCCGTTCCAGGCGGGCGTGGACGTGGTCATGGTGATGAACTCCGGGGGCAGGGTGCTGGTGGCTCCCGCGTTCCCGAGGCCGCTGGGCAGCCAGCCGGGCTTCCAGGAGATTATGTCGGTGCCCGGGTGGGGCGGAGGCGCGGTGCCGTCGCCTACCTATCACAACGGCATCGTATACGCCCTTGGCGGCAACGGATACCTTTACTGTCTGGACCTCTCCACAGGGGACCGGTGGAATATCCCGGGCAATATGACGACGCCTTACGGTATCGTCCCCCGGCCTTCATCGCCCACTGTGGGATGGACCCAGGATATCGGCACCAAGGCGCTGGATCTGATGGCCTACTGGCTGGCGGGCACCACCGGAGTGACTGTTCAGCCCAGCGACCGCATCTTCTCTGCCATTTTCAGCGTCCGGAACGAGCCGCTTGCCAGGCTGGGCGGCAACATCGTCGCGACCCGATATAACAACTCCCGCACCGTGAACGACAGCCCGTTCCGGCTGTGGGCTAAGCTCGGGACAGGCGCCTGCCAGGATCTGACCACGGCGGTGGGAACGCCCACGGCCAAGGGGCAGTTTGTGCTTTCCAATCCGCCGACGGGGGTGAACGCGGCCACTCCCGTCTACGGTGATTACCAGATGACGCGGAATATGGCGCTGGCCACCACCGGGCAGGATCTGTCGCCGCGCAGCATCTATTCTCCGAAGCCGGATCCGCAGGCGGGGTCCAACGTCCAGGCCTGGACCACATCAGGCAGCGCGACCGTTGCCATGGGGCCGGACGGCACATTGTATGTTCTCGGTGGCCGGAACAACGGGTCTCAGTTGACGGCCGTGCAGGAGTTCGGCCCGCGCTTCAACCTGCTGCAGAATCGTCAGAGTGTGCCGCAGCATATCGCGGACTGGCATTTCTGGTTCCGCAGCGTCCTGAACACCGCGGACCCGCTGATGACCGACCGGTTCTATCCGGCGTTCGACTATACGCTGGATTCGTCTTCTTCGGGCACAGGCATACCGCTGGACAACTTCGAGGCCGTCGGGCCGCCGGCTGTGACCGATGATGGCGTCTATGTCACGGCTATCGGACGGGACACAGGTGGGGCTCCGGCGGTGGCGCTGTTTGCGTTCGCGCGGAAATGGGAGTTCCGCGTGGACCTGCCGCCTGGCGTGGAGTATCGCGACCAGCAGGGGAACCTCTTGCCGGTGCGCATCTGGCAGCCCAATCCCTTCACGGAGTTGGGCACGGTCCGTTCGCCACGGGAGGAGGCGGCTCTTGTCAGGGACTATGCCATAGACCGTGGGCGCGGCACCATCACCATCAGCAACTTCGACGACCCCAACTTCCTGATGGGTCCGGAGAAGCGTCCGCTGTTCGCGGGAATCCCCGTCCGCGTGTGGGTGGGCGACGTGGAGGTTCCCGCCCAGATGGATCGCTTCAGCAACCTGCGCTGGTATTTTGTGGCTTACAGACCGGACACGCTTCCGCCGGGAGCGGGGATCTACACGCCCGCCAACCGGGCCACCGGGCGGCCATCGCCTGCCAGCGTGCTGGGCGAATACGTCTACTTCAGCACAGCGGAAGGGATGATCTACGCCATCCGCGCCGGAGCCACCCCCGACCGCGGTAAGCAGGTCTTCGGTGTAAAGCCGAACTACATGAGCGAGGCCGAGTGGCAGAACAGCACCCGCGATGTTGTCTGGCAGGAGTTGATCGAAGGCGGGGTACCACTGACGAATCCCATCGCTGGAGCGGGTGGGCTTCTGGCGGTATCCGGAGACGCGGGCCTTTACGTGTTCGATTCACCGGGCACCATCATCGCGGACAGCAACCGGATTCTCGAAGTGGATGCCGGCGCCGGGGCTGTGTGGTCCGTGAATGCCAGCACGCAGCTGGGCCTCCACGGGCGGGATCCGGTCACTCCCACAGGCATGTCCGTCAAAAAGACCCCGTTCAGCCGGCCGAGCGTGGTGCGGATGGTGGACTCCAACGACCTGGTGGTGTGCGATACAGGCAACAACCGCATCGTGCGCGTGGACCGGGCCGGGCAGGTGGTGTGGGAGATAACATCATTCGTGGATCCGTTGCGGCTGCTGCCCTCTGGAGAGCCGCTGAAGCTTGCCTCGCCCACCGACGTCCGCGTCTGGTCCGGCATCCAGATGGATCCTCTGCTTGGCATCCCGGCGCTGGTCTATCACTACCTGATCGCGGATCGGGACAACTTCCGTGTGCTGGATCTTATTGTCCGCTTCGATACCAACGGCCGCCCCCTCTCCATCTCCAACAGGCCCGAAGACGCCCTCGCTCCCGGACAGCAGCCGCCCACAGTGCTGAACTGGGTGAGCGCTACCCGCTCGGAGGGACGCCTGCTGCGTTTCGAGACAGCACAGCTCTTCCCGCGGAGCGGGCCCACCGGCACGATGGACGTCTGGGCGGCCGTTTCGAACTATTCGGTTGAAGACCCGGCCGCGGCGGTCCGTGTTGAGGACGCGCGCGGAGGCGCGGTGGTGCGTCTGGACTACGGGGATCTGACCGTCGGCGCGGACGGCGTCGCGAACTGGACCTACCGGCCCGGGCGTATCTCCTGGGCCACCAATGTATTCACTGATGGCGGCGTTACCAGGCGGATGGCCAATCCCCGCTACTTCGAGCGGTACTGGACCGCCGGCGGCGTCAACAGCATTCTGTGCGATGGGGCGGGAGTCTGGGAGTTTACTCAGTCCGGTCCGGACGGCCCGTTCGTGACCGTCTGGCGTCTGACGACGGACGCATATCAGAACCTGGTCCCTCGCAGGACGGTTGAGGGCGCCGTCCTGACAGGCACCGGTGTGCCGCTTCGCGCCACGTCCGCGAAGGTTCTCCCCAACGGCCGCATCCTGATCAGCAACGCTTACAGCGGCATCGGCTCCGGCGGAAATGAGTTCCGGGGCGAGGTGTTCGAGGTGGACAACCGGGACGACCGCGGCAATCCGCTTCCGGAGCCCACGGGAATCTACTGGAGCGCCCCGGCGGTGGTAAGCTATGAGATCGCGCCGGGTGTGCAGGGTCTTCGCCAGGAAATCCGAGGTAGCTACCTTGTTGAGCAGCCGACGTTCGTTGACCGCAGATAACCCATTGAGCGCAAAAGGAATCCGGGGCATCATCCTGATGATGGCCCTGACGGGGCTGGCGCTCGTGCTCGCCTGCCAGGGCGCGCTTGCCGACGACTGGCAGAAGCGGCATCGCGATCCCGCGAACACCGGTTTCGCCTACCCGGATCCCACGGGGTCGCAGAGCCCCGGTCTGGCGGGGCTGGAGCTGGTCTGGACCTACCCCTGGCCGCTGGTGGAAGGCAAATGGATGGAGCAGGTGGTGGATGACGCCGACGAGGCAAAAACACCGCCGCTTTTCCAGAAGGGGTCTGGCTGGGTGTCTTCAGGCACGCTGACTGAGCCAGCGCCGAACGCCTATGACGAGCACTACTACCTGGCCCCCGTGTGGACGCCGGACTCCACCGGTATCCCGAAGACGACGGCTCGCTGGACGCCAGACCTGGACGGGCTGCCCTCGCCTCAGCGCTACCTGGTGTATGTCTGGTTCCCGTCCTCCACAGCCACGGTCACCAACTCGTCACACGTGACCTATACCATCCGCGAGGCGGATGGTACGATCTCCCGCGAGACCATCAACCAGGGCTCCGGCGGTCAGTGGGTTCAGCTGGGTTCGCGCTCCTACCTTCTGGATGACTCCAGCTATATCGAGGTCTCCAACGTTTCCGAGGCGCGTCAGCAGGTTTCCATCCCGATTCCGGGAGAGCCCGACAGCGGCTTCGAGTACGTGGACAAGGGCCGGTTCGTCGCGGCGGATGCTATCCGCATCGTTCAGGATCTGGGCTCCATCTACAGCTCCCCGGCGGTGTTCTCCGCATCCGGGTTGCCGTACGGAGCCCGCAAGGGAGTTGTCTTCGGTGTTGTGGACCGGGATCCGGCCGGCCGCAGCGCCGACGCAGAGACGGGGGGCGAGGTGACGTTCGGCCGCATCGTCTGCGTGGATGCGGAAGCCGGACCGGGGCGTCAGGGCAATCCCTCCAACACCGTCCTCAACCGTCCGCTGTGGGAGTATCCGCGCCCGCCGGCGGAACGCAGATCGCCCATCGAAGGTCCGATCGCAGGGGGCGTGTTCTCGTCGCCGCTGGTCGTCAACACGTCGGCAGGCCGTACGGTGTTCGTGGGGGCGGATGACGGGCAGATCTACGCGCTGAACGCCATCAGCGGCGATCTCCGCTGGATGGGGCCGGGCAAGACTCTGGATGACAGCTCGCCGGATGTGTCTTCCTCCGGCTTCAGCCCGGTCCCGGTCTCCGGTGACGATTTCTTTGGGCAGGGATATCTGGCGGCTCCCGCCACGTCCAATGCGGATACGCACTCCATAACTTACGAGTTCAAGGACCTGGACCAGTTCTATTACAACGTCTACGCCTGGATTCCGGCGGTACGGCCGGACGAAGAGCGTCTGACGGCGGCGCGCTACCGTGTGGAGTCGGATTCCGGCGAGGCGACGGTCCAGGTGAACCAGAATGTCTGCGAGCGCGGGGATGCTCCGGCCTGTGACTGTCTGCCGGGCACCAACGGCGGGCGCTGGGTGCGCGTGGGTGGGACGGCTTTTCTGCCGAAAAACGGGGTCATCAAAGTCACCCTCACTTCCCGTGCCACAGGCTCTGCCTGCAACGCGTCGAAGACGCGGCAGGTGGTGGCTGATGCGATCCGCCTGATCCCCGAGCATATCGGTCCCTTCGGATACGCTTCGCCTACCGCCGCATCCCTTGGCGGCACGGTGGACCGCATCTTCGCAGCGAACTCCGCCGGCCGCATCATCGCGCTGGATGCTGCCGGCTCGGCGGACGGGACCACGCGGATGCGCTGGATCTTCCCAGCGACGAGGCGCTCCAGCTCCGAGATGGATGCGGAATCCCTGGGCGGGATGGCCGGGACGGTGGCGATTGACGGTAGCCGGCTGTTCTACGGTTCGGTGACGGGTAAGGTCGGCATGCTGGAGGCTATCGGCAGCGCATCGCCTACGGTGGGCTGGCAGGGGTTGAAGGCGCAGGACGACACGGAGATCACGGACATCGGCGCGGTCACAGCAAGCCCGATGGTGGACGGGAACTTCGTGTACTTCGCCACCGCGCGCGGGCGCCTCTACAAGGTGGAGAAGGCTTCCGGCAAGGTGGCGGATGGCTGGCCGTATCCCACCGCCCCGGGTTGGACGCCGCCACCGGGCAATCCCACCGCCACTGCGGGAGCGTTCCGCTACAGCTCCCCCGCCAAGGCCATTGTCGGAGGCACGCCCTACGTGGTCATCGGCTCCGCCGACGGTTTCCTGCACCGGGTGCCGATGAGCGGACCCACGCAGCAGGTCAAGCTTCAGGCTCCGGGTTCCATCTATTCGTCAGCCGCCACGGTCACCCGGGATGGCACTGTGCCGGAAGCTGCCTACTTCGGCACGCAGACTGGCATTTTCGTGGGGATGTCGCTGGACACAGCTTCTCCGCAGGTCTGGGGGTGGAACACCCTGGCGGATACCGTGTTCTCTTCGCCGGCGGTATCGGATCACTGGGCGTATGTGGGCGGCGATGACGGCCGGATGTACGCGTTCATCAGCCGCGCCAACGGCGGGGCTGGATGGCCCATCGGGGATCCCAGCATCCCTTCCCAGCCACCCGGAGAGGAGTATGATGACAGCCAGAGCGGCGGAAGCGCCTATTTCGACCTGGAGGTAGTCAGCCAGGAGGACTACAACGACCCTGAAGGATACTTCGACCGCAGCGGGGTCTACAGTGAGGGGCGGACGAACCGTCACCCGCGCGGCACCCCTCCGCAGGCCTTCGAGTGGGGCGAGACCATCTACGTGCTGGCCTGGACCTTCGAGAACCGCAACGCCCGCATCAGCTTCCGGATGCAGAATGTGGGGCAGGGGAGCGAGGCGGGAGCGTTGCTCACTGCCACCCAGACTGCCAGCGCCCAGTACTCCAAGCAGGTGGAGGTGGACGGCAGGACGGGCACCGTCTACTATGCCAAGTTCGCCTGGGTGCTGGATGC
>JBBFLP010000015.1:19557-24153 GCA_037478975.1 Armatimonadota bacterium | reverse complement strand
TCTTCCTCGATCGCCTCATAATCTGGATGCAGGCTGCCGAAGACAATCACGCGCTGCGAGGCCGTGCGTGCCGCCCAGTCGTTGATAGACCGCACCTGATCGGGCCTCATGGCTACGGGCAGGATCACTGACACATCCACGCCCGCCCGGTCCATGATTTGAACCAGCCCTCCCACCGTGGCGTCATAGTAAGGTTCCCGGCCGTAATCACGGGCGAGCGATCCCTGCGCCTTCTCCGCCACTTTTTCGGGAAAGGCGTGGGTGTGACAGTCGACCAGATGCCCCGGGAACTTTGCTTCCACTTTTACCTCACGGGCGGCCCGATGAAGATCAGCGTATTGTCCGGCCACGGCCAGCGGGCACTGTCCCACTGGGCGCCGCCGGGGAGCATCCCCACGTGCCCGTCCAGAAAGAACCCGGTCGCCTTTCCGCTGTGACGGTCCGTTGTCTTGTCCCGGTCAACGAAATTCGGGTCGTTCAGAATCGGGTCCTGATCTCCCTGCCGCACCTTCCTTTCGTCCACCAGGTAGACTGTGCGCGAGGGGTCGGCGTAGGCGGACATCGGCATTCCCTGATCGCGTAGCGGCGAAGGGGTGGTCCTGTCGAAGTAGCCTCCTGCGCCCATGTAGATCATGTAGCCGTTGATGCTGTAGCTCCACGGGGGCGGGGCCTCACGCTCCCGGCGGGTCAGAGAGGGACACTGGTCTATCTTGCGGTCCTTCGTGTACGTGATGATGACTCCCGGTTCCCAGCTTCCCCGAAAGTTGTTGAAGTAGGCCGTAGAGGGCGCCAAACGGCCCTTGTGGTCGTCGGCATACATCAGGAACGCTGTCCCCAGCTGTTTCAGGTTGTTCAGACAGGCCGTCTCACGCGCCTTTTCCCGCGCGCGGGCGAACACAGGGAACAGCACCGCCGCCAGTATGGCGATGATGGCGATCACAATTAGCAACTCGATGAGTGTGAACGCCCGGCGGGAGCCTCTGTGAAAAGAACGTGGGGGCTGAAGCACCGGAACCTAGCCTTTCCGGAACACCATCCGGCAACAGGGCGCGCCCTCACTGAGGCGTGAGGTGAACACGCATCCGGCGCAGCCGAACTGCTCGGCCCACAGTCCCATCTCAGGTTCGCAGATGCGTCCACAGATGTCTCCGGCTATTGCGTCCCGCCCGCTCCGGCGGATCGCTTCCAGCCACGGACACTCCGTCACCTCGATGCACAACTCGCCGTCCGTCAGCGAAGACCTGAAGCGATGTCCCTCCGCCGTGAGCTTCAGTCCGAGAGCCTGCAAAAGCGGTTCCAGACCATTCCCGTCCAGCCCCAGCAGCTCCCGCGCCCGGCGCGCCTGCAGACGCGGCATCGTCCGCCAGACAAGCTCGTCCAGCCGGAGGGCTTCCCCGTAGCCAAGCTCCTCCTCGCACCTCAAAAACCAGAGTCCGTCCGCCGCAAGGTAAGAGCGGCGGACGAACTCCCAGAGCATTCCGGCCGGGTAGTCGGGGTGGCCGTTCACACCTGCGCCATCTCCCACTGCTCGCGGAGGAACTTGACGGACTTCGGAATCTCCACCTCCCGGTCTCCCTCCACGCCACATTCGAAGCTGCAGTAGTCCTGGTAGCCGATCATCTTCAGTCCCTTGAAACCTTCCACGAACGAGCGTTCGTCCTGTCCGGGCAGCTTCCGGGTGCGGGAGGCAAGGTGCACGTGGTGGAGATACTTCCCGGCCGAGATAAATGCGCCCAGGTCGCTGGTCTCCTCCTTCGCCATATGGTAGAAGTCGCCCATCATCATAACGCCGGCGTGGTTTACATCGCGGCAGATCGCCGCGGCGTCCGCCAGAAGCCGCAGGAACCAGGCTTCCCCTCTGTTCAGGGGCTCCAGCAGAATGCGGGTCTTGTGCTGTACGGCGAACTCGCCCAGCTCAGGCAGTAGATCCACCAGCACCTTCCTGCCCTCAACGTGTCCCAGCTCGGTCTGCCCGTTGAACGCCGGCACCACGATCAGGCCGGTTGAGCCAAGTTCGCCTGCTGCCGCCAGGATCTCCTTGGCGCTTGCGACGAACTCCTTCCGGACCGCCTCGTCGTGCGAGATGGGCACTCCCCGGAATCCGGCGCAGATGGCGCTCACCCGGACATTCGAGTTTTTCAGGGCGTTCTGGATCTCGGTCACGCGGCCCGGGAGTCCGCCGCCACCTACCTCCAGACCCTCGATTCCCCAGGCGTCCATCTTGGCCAGCTTCTCGGGAAGATCCCTTCCGGGGATGACTCCCTCCTGGCTGGATATTTTCAGCACGGCTTTCGGCTCCTTTTTCGCTTCCTCGGCTGCGTTTGCGGGCAGTCCGGCCATCAGTCCGGCTCCAGCCACAGCTCCTGTTGCAAGAAACTCACGTCTCGTTATGCTCACGATAGACCTCCTTCGCTCAGGCCTTTCTGCATCGGTGTTCCGAAAAAGCCAGCTAGGTCAAAAGTAGACCCGGCCTTCCACTCTTTCCAGGGGATCGGCGGACAGCTTCGGCCAGGCTCGACCCGTGGCGTATGCGCACAGCACGGCATCCAGAGCGTTGCCGCCCCCGTCGTCCAGAGCCCGCCTCCGCAGCTCAGGTGAGGCGAAGCGCACCCGGCAGTATTTCTCCAGCCATTCCAGGATGATCCGCCGTGCCTCCCGCCGGCTTACGCGGTCCGCCGGGCCAGTCTCTTTATAGGAAATGTACAGCCCCGCCGCCTTCAGGGTGGAGGCAGGACACACTTCGTAGATCTGGGGCTTGCGCCGGTCGGGTTCCTGCATGGGAATGACGCGCGCCAGGCCGGCGCGGACCAGCGGAGCAAGGACGTCGCGGATGCCGTAATACGTCTGGCGGTAGACACGCAGATTCCAGGCGCACATGGGCGCGCCTGCCTCGATGTCGGTGCGGCGCAGCTTCTCCTGGCCCCCGGAAGTCTGGCGGCACCAGTCGCGGAAGGCTTCCGCATCGGCGAAGCGCTCTCCCATCGAGAGTGCCCACTGCGTCCAGTCATCCCCGACCATCTCCGAAGGCAGGCTGAAGGGGAAGTCCAGCCCGGCCTTGCAGGCTCCCGAGCCCGCGATGAGGTAGGTCACCGACTGCAGGCTGTCCTCACGCGCCGGAGAAGAGCCAGGCAGATCGCGGGCGGGGGCCAGATAATCTATCCGCAGGTGCCCCAGGCGTGTCTTTCCGGCAGCCACCCAGATGCCTTCACCGGCATCCCTGGCTCCGCTGAAGTCTATGCCGTAGATAAGCATTGCGGATTTCCCTCCTGCATGCTGGAACGCATCCGGCGCTCTGCATTCCCGCCTGCGATCCCTGGACTCTCGACTCCAGACTCTAGACTCTAGACTCTAGACAAACTTCGTCTGCCCCGGCATCGCCACGGGCGGCACCGGAAGCGGCCCGAACTCCAGCTTCGGCGGCATCAGATCCTCCTGCGAGTTCAGCGCCTGCTCCCAGGTGATGACCTGGCCGGTGTAGGCGGCCATCCGGCCCATGATCGCGCTCAGGCAGCTCTCCGCGATCTGAACCCCCTCGTTCAGCGGCTGCCCTTCCTTGATGCTGAGGATCAGATCCTTGTGCTCGTCGTCATAAGGACTGTTGTTCGGTCCCTCGTATTTCCACTCGACAGCGCCCCGGATCATCCCGCTGCAGTTGGATGTGCCTCGCGTGCCGACCACGCGTTCGGAGACGTTGTTCGCGCACCCGTCAATCTGGCGGCACATACTCATGACGCGCGCCCCGTTGGGGTACTCGAACTCGATGCAGAAATGATCGTAGATATGACCGTATGCCGGGTCGGTGCGCACCTGACGGCCGCCCATGCCCATGGCCTTCTCAGGGTGGGCCTGCATGGCCCAGTTGATGACGTCAATGTTGTGGACGTGCTGCTCCACAATGTGGTCGCCTGACAGCCAGGTGAAGTAGAGCCAGTTGCGAAGCTGCCACTCCATGTCGGTCCACTCGGGCCGCCGTTCGTGCATCCAGAGCCCGCCCTGGTTCCAGTAGCACTGAGCTGCCACGATCTCGCCGATGTCCCCCGCGTGGATGCGCTCCATGGTGGCGCGGTAGCTGTTCTGGTGCCTGCGCTGCGTTCCCGCGACGATGCCCAGGTTCTTTTTCCGCGCGATCTCGGAGGACTCCAGCACAGATCGGATGCCCGGAGCGTCCACCGCCACCGGTTTCTCCATGAAGACGTGCTTGCCTGCCTCCACCGCCGCGCGCAGATGCGCCGGGCGGAAGCCGGGGGGCGTGGCCAGGATGACGATGTCTATCCCGCTGTCAATGACCTGCTGGTAGGCGTTCCAGCCAACGAAGCAGCGCTCCGGCGTTACTTTGAACTTCCTGGCGTGGTCCGCATTCTTCTCTGCGTCGGACTTCAGAGTGGCCAGAGCGCTGTCCAGACGGTCCTTGAACAGATCCCCCAGCGCCACCACCTCCACGTCCGGATGCGCGTTCATCGCGTTGATGGCGGCGCCTGTGCCGCGTCCGCCGCAGCCCACCACGCCCACGCGCAGCTTACCATTCCCCTGAGCGAAAGAGTAACCACCGGCCGCCATCAGCGCCGCGCTCGTCGCCGAGATGGCGGAAGCCTTCAG
>JBBFLP010000015.1:0-19457 GCA_037478975.1 Armatimonadota bacterium | reverse complement strand
AACCACCGGCCGCCATCAGCGCCGCGCTCGTCGCCGAGATGGCGGAAGCCTTCAGAAAATCGCGGCGGCTCAGTGCCGCCCTGCCGCTTGTCGTCCTGCTCACGTCGTCCACTTCGATCAGCTCCCTCCTGACAGGAGTCCTGTTCTGTGCGGAGGATAGCCCCCCGTCACTCAGCCGGTTCCCTCACTATGCGGAACCCGGCGAAAGGTCCGTCCGACAGCCACCATTTGCTTTTCGGGTTCTGCGGGTCGGTGGCGTTCCAGTCTGGAGTCTGATACATCCGGGCTGACGGTCCCACCTTCTTCGCGGTGCTGTCGTACGTCCCGCCGCACAGCACGGGCTTGCCTTCGAAATCCCGGCACCATTCGCCCACGTTGCCCGCCATATCGTGCAGGCCCCAGGCGTTCGGCTTCTTCTTCCCGGCTGGATGGGGGGTCTCCTGCCAGAACCAGGCGTATTCCGACAGGCGCTCCGCAGGAATCTCCTCGCCGCCTGCCCGGCAGGCCCACTCCCACTCCCATTCTGTGGGGAGACGGTATTTCTGCCCGGTCAGCGCTGAAAGCCACTTGCAGTACTCTTCGGCCGCGTGGAAACTGAGACTGATGGCTGGATAGCCTTTGTGTCCGAACCCCCGGTCCGGCGCGCCGTAGGGTTTGCTGGGACGCGAGACAGCGTCCGCGCTCTGGCCGGCGGGGCGCTCCTCCTGCCCCAGCAAGAAGACGTCGTACTCATCCCATGTGACCTCGGTCTTCCCGAACCAGAGGGGCTTGATCTCGACGCGCACCTCGCGGGACGGGTCGCGCGGGTCTTTCGTCACCAGGGTGCCGCCCGGGATCCGGATCAGCTCGAACTCTACAGTCGTCCCGGGGATGCGCACGGTCTCGCGGGGCAGGGAAGGGGCTTTCGTCCCGGTGTCAGCCATAATGGGAGGAACCGGGATTGCTGTCAGTGCCGCCAGCCACAGGATGGCCGGCACGCGCCTCAGTGCGGCGCGGGAAAGGGATGGAACGGAGTTGTCTGCGGTCAGGATCATCGCTTTCTGTATCTTCCTTGCGGGGATGCCTGCAGTGTCCACCGGTCCCGCCATCGCCGGGGACGGCCGGCAACCGGTGCGGTTCCAGTATACGGAACTGCACATGGGCGTGCAAGCGCGCATCACCCTGTATGCCCGGGACGAGGCCGCCGCCCTCTCAGCCGCCCGCGCCGCGTTCGCCCGCATCGCGGAGCTGGAGGACATCTTCAGCGACTACCGTCCCGGAAGCGAGCTGATGCGCCTGTGCGCGGCGGCCGGCGGTCCGCCCCGCCGGGTGAGCCGGGAGCTCTTCGAAGTCCTCGGATTCGCTCAGCGGCTCTCCCGCTTGAGCGGCGGAGCGTTCGACGTGACCTGCGGCCCTGCAGTTAGACTGTGGAGAGAGGCCCGCAGGTCACAGTCCTTTCCGGCTTTGAGCGATCTGCGCCGCGCCCGGGCGCTTGTGGACTGGCGCGCCGTGGAGCTCTTCCCGGAGACGCGGTCGGTCCGCCTGCGCAAAGAAGGGATGCTGCTGGATCTCGGGGGGATTGCGAAGGGGTATGCCTGCGACGAGGCCATGCGGGTGCTGCGGAGATGCGGCATCCGGAGCGCCCTGATCGAGATGGGGGGTGATATCGTGGCATCCGGGCCGCCTCCCGGTCAACCGGGATGGCGCATCGAGCTACCGAACGCTCCGGATGCGGATCGCGTGTTGATCCTGGTCAACGGGGCCGTGTCCTCCTCCGGGGATACGGAGCAATTCGTCGAGCTTGACGGGAAGCGCTATTCCCACATAGTGGATCCGCGCTCCGCGCTTGCGCTCACCAGCCGGATTGCGGTGACCGTGCAGGCTCCGCGAGGGATGCTGTCGGATGCGCTCTCCACTGCGGTCAGTGTCCTGGGAAAGGAGGAGGGGCGCAGACTTCTCAGCCACTTTCCCGGAACGCGCCTCTGGGTCAAAGTGGCCCCCTGAGGATTCCGTCTAGCGGGCGGCCAGCAACCCGGCGAAGATGATGAAGTTGGTGGCGTGGCCCAGGTAGCAGAACCAGCAGTGCACCTGCAGGCGGAATCGCAGGCTCCAGATCAGATAGATGCCAACCACCACGGTCAGGGTGCTCAGGGCAAGCAGCGCAGCGGGCAAGGGAAGCGACCCCGTAACGAGCGCCGTGGCTGCAAAAGAGGCTGCCAGCAGATACCAGACGACGCCGAGGACACTGTTCGGTACGCCGAACAAACGAGCCCTCGGGCTGTTGATCACTTTGTGGCAGTCCCCGGAATCCACCCGGCAGACCCGGGTAAGAAGCGGTGAATCCAGCGCCAGCCAGCCGTAAATCATGGCTGTAAACAGGGCCGCATTCACCAGACCCACGAGCCCCGCCGCAAGGATGACGCCGTACCAGAATGCGTTCTGCTCCATAGCTTGCTTCCTCCGGCTGCAACGCGCCTGCGCCTCGGCGTGTTCCTTGCCGGACTCTTCCCGCGGCTGATACCACATCCTTACGAAGGCTTCCCCTGCGCTGGTCCAGTAGCGCGGCGTGAGCCGCGCGTATCGAGACCACGCAGTGCAGGATGTGGTTTCGACTCGCCCGCCGGAGGCGAGGGGCTCAACCACCGTATGGGGCGAGTTTCGGGAACAGGTTGCCGGAGCACCAACACCCGGCTCCGGCAACAGATGCCGGGAGCCGCCAGCGAGCTGCATCGCAAAGAGTGACCGGCGGGCGCGGAGGCCCTCACAATCCCTTCATGGTCTGCGATTATCCGCTCTAAAGAGCGGTAAGGCAGACGCCGATTTTATTGATGAGCCGCTCGATTCACGTCGGAGAACCGATGGCCGCCGGAGGCGGACGGGATAGAGAGTCAGGGGCGGTTCAGGAGGTCGTCATCAGTGAAGCTGAACAACTTCCGCATCAGACCCCGGTTGATCGGGGCATTCTTAGTGGTGGCCGCCATCGCGGCGGTAGTGGGAATCGTCGGGTTGAACCAGCTCAAAGAGGTGGCAGAGGTTCGTCTTCCCGGAGTGGAAGGGCTGCAGCAGATGCAGGCCTCGCAGCAGGCCCTGTTGGCGATTGAGCGAGGACTCATCAACCGCAGGTTGACGGACGCGGCAACCCGTGAAAGGCTGTGGAACAAACGGGAACAATGGCTGGAACAGGCGAAAAAGGGCCGAGAGTTATACGAATCTCTTCCCATGACAAAAGAGGAAGCCGCCATCTGGCAGGAGTTCAAGCCCGTCTGGGAGGAGTGGCTGAAAGACCACGAGGAGCTAGCTTCCATCCAGAAGGAAAAAGACGTTCTACTGCAGGCCGGCAAAGCCAAAGACTCTAAAGAGATGGCGGCGGTGGACGACAGAGCGCTTCAGGCGTATCTGGCCGGGATGAAGCAGCTGGATGCCTCGCAGGAAGCGCTCGATAAACTGGTGGCGCTGAACAGGGAGTATGCGGAACAGGCGGCCACTACCGCCAGGCGAACCATAACGGGAGCCATCGGCTTTGCGATTCTCGCGGCCATCGCGTTCGGGGTGCTGATCGCAAACAGCGTCGCGAAGCCGCTGGTTGCGACGACGGAGATGCTGCGGGACATCGCCCAGGGAGAAGGCGACCTGACCCGGCGTCTGGAGGCCTCTGGCAAGGATGAGGTGGCGGAGCTGGCCACCTGGTTCAACACGTTCGTGGGCAAGATCCACGACATCGTGGTCCAGCTGGCGGGAGCAGCGGAGACGGTGGCGGCCTCCTCCCAGGAGCTGGCCAGCACGGCCACCGAGACCAGCCGTGCCACCGAACAGATCGCCCAGAACGCGGACCGTGTGGCTCAGGGCTCCACGCAGCAGAGCGCCCAGGCCGAGCAGGCGTCGCAGGGCGTGGCCGAGATCGAGCGGCAGATGCAGGAGCTCAGCAAGGGAGCTCAGCAGCAGGCATCGCTGGTGGAGACCACAGCCGAGGCCGTCCGGGAGATCTCCGCGAACATCGCTCAGGTGGCGGAAGGCGCCGAAGAGGCCACCGAGAGCGCCCAGAAGGCCCGCGAGGTCGCCGAAGGCGGCCGCCAGAGTGTGGAGAAGTCGTCCGCCAGTATGATGACCATCCGCGAGCAGGCCGCGGCCGTGGCGCAGGCCATCAACCAGCTGGGGCAGTCGTCCGAGCAGATCGGAGCTATCGTCGAAGCCATTGACGACATCGCCGAGCAGACCAATCTGCTGGCTCTGAACGCGGCCATCGAGGCGGCCCGGGCCGGAGAGCATGGCAAGGGGTTCGCCGTGGTGGCCGACGAGGTGCGCAAGCTGGCGGAGCGCTCCAGCAAGGAGACCAAGGAGATCGCCGGACTCATCTCGCAGATCCAGGAGCTGACCCGCGAAGCCGTGGTGGCCACAGAGGCAGCCAGCCGCGGCGTGGAGGAAGGCTCCGCCCTGTCCGAAGAGGCCGCGGCGGCGCTTTCCCAGATCCTGGATGCGGCCGATGGCGTGGTGCGTCAGGCTGAAGCCGTCTCCGCCGCCGCTGAGAAGATGAACGCTTCCAGCGCCGAGGTGCTGAAGGCCGTGGAGTCCGTCTCCGGCATCACCGAGGAGACCGTGGCCGCCATCGAAACGGTGACGGAGATGAACCGCCGGACCGCCGAGAACGCTCAGGAGGTGGTTGCCGTCAGCCAGGAGAACGCGGCCGCAGCTCAGGAGGTCTCCGCCGCCGCGCAGGAGCAGAGCGCTTCCATCGAGGAGCTGACCGCCGCGACGGAGCAGCTGGCCCGCGTGGCGCAGGAAGTGCAGCAGCTGGTCGGCCAGTTCAAGATAGACCGTCAGAGCGGCGGGGATGTCATCGAGCTGGCGCGGACCTCTCAGCCCGCGAGACGAAAGGCGGCCTGAGATGCTGGAGAAAGACCGTTCTCTCTACGGCGAAGAGGAACAGGTGGTGGTCTGTGACGTGGCAGGCGAGTCTTTCGCCATCGCCATCCAGCAGGTGAACACCATCGTTCCCGTCCCGGAGATCACTGCCGTCCCGGGAGCTCCCGGGGATGTGGTTGGGGTGATCAACCTGCGAGGCAGCATTCTGCCGGTCATTGACCTGCGGATGAAGTTCGGGGTGGAAGTCCGTCCGGCGGACAAGGACACCCGCATCGTGGTGGTGGAAGCGGGCGGGCACACCGCCGGACTCATCGTGGACGCGGTGATCGAGACGGTGCGTCTGCCGCTTACGGACATCGAGCCACCCCCGTCCACCATCCAGGGATGCGGGACGGCGTATCTCCGGGGAGTCGGCAAGTCCGGAGACAGACTGCTGCTGATCGTGGATCTGGACAGGCTGCTGACTGTGGAGGAGCTTACGAGCGGGCAGCTGGCAGCCTGAAGGAACTCCCAACCCTGGAGACACGCGCAAAAGGCCCGGGGCCTGACGGCCCCGGGCCCTGTTTCTGGACTCCTGACTCTGAACCCTCGACTCTCGACCCTCGGGGGTCAGATGTCGAAGTAGAGATGGAACTCCCACGGATGCGGGCGCAGCCGGATGGCGTCCACTTCCTTCTTGCGCTTGTAGGCGATCCAGGTCTCGATGACGTCCGGCGTGAACACGTCTCCCTTCAGAAGGAACTCGTGATCCGCCTCCAGAGCCGCCAGCGCCTCGGCCAGGTCGGCGGGCGTGCCACGGATGGCCTTCGCCTCCTCGGCCGGGAGGTCATAGATGTTCTTGTCTATGGGCTCGCCCGGATCTATCTTATTCTGGATGCCGTCCAGTCCGGCCATCAGGATGGCGGGCAGCGCCAGATAGCCGTTGCAGCTCGGGTCCGGGCAACGGAACTCGATGCGCTTGGCCTTCTCGCTCTGCAGGTAGGCCGGAATGCGCACTGCGGCGCTGCGGTTCCTCTGGGAGTACACCAGATTGATGGGCGCCTCGTATCCCGGCACCAGCCGCCGGTAGGAGTTGGTGGTGGGAGCGGCGAACGCCAGCACCGCCGGAGCATGCTTCAGCAGCCCGCCGATGAAGTATCGCGCCGTCTCGGACAGACCGGCATACCCCGACGGATCGAAGAACAGGTTGCGCCCGCCCTTCCAAAGACTGCAATGCACGTGCATCCCGGAGCCGTTGTCCTCGAACAGCGGCTTGGGCATGAACGTCACCGTCTTCCCCCACTGATTGGCGACGTTCTTGACGATGTACTTGTACTTCATGAGCTTGTCGGCCATGCTGACCAGCGTGTCATAGCGCAGGTCAATCTCAGCCTGACCGGCCGTGCCGACCTCATGGTGGTGCACCTCGCACTTCACGCCGGCACTGTTCAGCGCCAGCATCATGGCAGTGCGAAGATCGTGTGTGGAGTCCATCGGCGGGCACGGGAAGTAGCCCTCCTTGTGCCGGATCTTGTAGCCCAGATTGGGCTCTTCGGCGCGCGCCGAGTTCCAGATCCCCTCCGAGGAGTCCACATAGTAGAAGCCCGTATTGGCTTTCTGCTCGAAGCGCACCTCGTCGAAGATGAAGAACTCCGCCTCCGGCCCCCAGAAACTGGTGTCCGCGATGCCGGTGGACTTCAGGTAGTTCTCGGCCTTGCGGGCGATGAAGCGCGGATCGCGGCTGTACTCGATGTTGGTGCCCGGCTCATGGACGTTGCAGATGATGGCGATGGTGGGCTCCTCCACCATCTCATCCACGAACGCCGTCTCCGGATCCGGGAAGAGGTTCATATCGGACTCCTGAATGTCCTGGAACCCCCGGATGCTGGAGCCATCGAACCCCAGCCCGTCCTCGAAGACGCTCTCGTCCAGATCCTCCGCCGGAATGGAGAAGTGCTGCCACACGCCCGGAAGATCGGTAAAGCGGAAGTCCACGATCTTCGCGCCCGTTTCCTGCACCAGCTTGATGACGTCCTGCGGTGTCTTTGCCATTTCCTGAACCCGTGTTCCTTTCGATCTACGTTTTGCTACGCTCGCCGCCCGCGCCGGGACGGCCGCGTCTGCGCCAGGATTCCGCTACAGCGAGTCCTCGTCCCTGTCGCCCGTGCGCACCCGGATGGACTCCTCGATGGGAAGCACAAAGATCTTCCCGTCGCCGATCTCTCCGGTGCGCGCCGCGCGCATGATGGTCTCGATGACCTCGTCCTTGCGGTGATCCCCGCAAACGACTTCGACTTTCACTTTGGGCAGCAGATCGATGGTATACTCCAGACCACGGTATTTCTCGACTTGGCCCCGTTGCCTTCCGTGCCCTCTCACCTCAGTGATGGTCAGGCCTGTCAGGCCCAACTCTGCCAGGGCGTCTTTGACTTCCTGCAGTTTGTGCGGCCGGATAATGGCCACAACCAGTTTCATAGCTCCTGCTCCTCCGGCAGCGCCGCCGCGTCAGGAAGACGCGCCCGAAAACCTCAGACCTGCCTCAGCGCCTCTTCCAGGCGCCGGACGGCGCCTTCCACGCCGTCCGCATCCGTTCCCACCTTCCGCCCTCCTTCCGTCACGTAGAAGGAGTCGCGAGCCTCATTGCCCCACGTGCTCACCCTTGCCGAATGGATATCCCACCCCAGCCGCGCAAACGCCGCTGTCATGCGATAAAGCAACCCTGGCTGATCCACGGCGCGTATGTCGACCACAGAATGGCTTTCCGACAGATCGTTCAGGATGCTGACCCTGCGCGACTGATACTCCTCCGGCAGGCTCTTGCGCTTGCGCTCCAGCAACTCCTGAAGCGTCTGCTCTCCCAGCAGCACCCGGCGAAGCTCGCGATGCAGCTCGTGCTTCTTGAACTCCGGCAACTGCTGGCCTTCGAAATCCACATATAGCGTATCCAGAGCGATCTTCTGGTCCTGCTCCCGGGTAAAGACCTGTGCGGCGTGCACATTTATGTCCAGCGCCCACAGCACGCCCGCAATCTTCGATAGTAGACCCGGCTGCGGGTCGTCCCGCACACAGATGGTCAACTCCGTAAAATCTGATCCCTGCTCGGAGCGGAAATCCGTGCAGATCTCTCCCTGCTCGGCCTTGCTGATGAACTCGATATGCGAGGCCATCTCCTCCGGGCTGGTGTTCAGCAGGTAGATGGCAGGCATCGCCGCCACGTGCCGCTCCACCGCCTCAGGAGGCAGGTTGGTAATGGAGAGCTCCCGCCTCACCCGGCTGCGGTAAAGGTCAAGATCCTCCTCGGAATCTATCAGCGGAGCGCGGCTCACGAGCGCGCGCTCGGCGCGGTAATACAGCTCCCTCAGGAAGCGCCCCTGGATCTCGCTCCAGGCGGAGGAACCCACCGAGACCACGTCCGACATCGTAAAGATGTAGAGCATGCTCAGCGTGTCCCGGTCGCCCACCACGTTGACGAAGTCTTCCACGGTGCGCCGCAGGTTGAGGTCCCGCAGACGGGCCGTATCGGACATCAACAGATGGTGCCGCACCAGGAACTCCAGCCGCTCCACGCTCTCCGCGTCCATACCCAGCCGGGACGCGATATCCCGCGCGATGAGGGCTCCCTTCTCCGAGTGGTCGCCCGCTCCGCCCTTCCCGATATCGTGCGTCAGGGCAAACAGGAACAACAGCTCCGGATGCCGGATGGAGGCGAAGATCTGCCTGGTCTCCTCGTCGCCAGCCTCGCCCAGATGTTCGCAGTGGCGTACCACCATCAACGAATGCCAGCCGACGGTGTACTCGTGCGCGGCATCCCCCGGAACCAGACCCATCACGCGTCCGAACTCCGGAATGTACCACTGCAGCACTCCCGTACGCGCCATCGCGATGAGCGCATCCGCCACCCCGCTCTGCCCGCGTAGGATCATCATCATCACCCGCGCGGCCTCCGGGTTGTCCACCGGAGCGGCTCTCAGCGCCACACACTGGCGGAGAGCGTCTTCCGCCTCAAGCGACAGCCTCAACCCGTAGCGCTGACAGTATGCGAACGCCCGCAGCGCCGCCACCGGATCGTTCAGAAACGCTTCCGGATTCTGCAGAACCACCCGTCCGTCACGGGCAGCAAGCCCCGGCTCCAGCTTTAGCTGCTGGCTCCGCGCGCGGGCCATCATCTTCTTCGCCATGCTCCGGATGAACGCCGCGGCGTCATAGTACTCGCGCATCAGACGCTCCGCCGCGCTCTCCTCCGGCGAATCCTGATAGCCCAGTGACGCCGCGGCCGCCTCCTGCTTGGGAACCGTCAGCACATCCGCCTGGCGGCCCGCCCCCAGGTGCATCTCCCAGCGCAGTCGGGAGTAGAAATCCAGAATCTCTTCCACCCTGTCCACCTCGGCGGAGGTTAGCAGACCGTGAGCACGGATATCCTCCCAGACCGTCTCGCTGCCGAACCCGAATGCGGCCTGCGCCAGCCATCCGGCGAGATGGACGTCGCGCAGGCCGCCCTCTCCCTCCTTGAGGTCCGGCTCAACCCGGTAGACGGACAGTCCTCTCCGGCGGATGGAGAGATCGCGCTCCCGCACCTTGTCGTGCATGAATGCCACCGGATGCAGATGCCGCCGCAGCTCATCCTGAAATGACTGAAACAGCTCACGGCTTCCGGCCACGAACCGGGCATCCAGAAGCGCTGTCTGATTCTGGTGCTGCAGGGCGGCCGCCTCGCTCAACAGGCGATAAGCGTATCCCACCTTCATCTTCGCCTCGGCCAGAAAGACGTCCATGATCAGGCGGAACATCCGCCGCGTGACCAGATCCACGTCCGGATCGTCCTCGGACGAGGCGATGAAGTTGATGTCAATATCGCTGTGGGGAGCCAGCTCCCTGCGCCCGTAACCTCCGGTGGCCACCACGGCCAGATGACGGTTTGCCCTGGCGGCCAGCCCCGGATTCTCCGGGTCTTCGCACGCGACTACCAGCATCCGGCGCACCACCAGGTCTATCAGTGCACTCAGCCAGCGGCACCGCTCCCGGCCCGGAAGATCCGCCGCCTCCCGGAAGACACGTTCCCGTCCTTCCAGCAGGATGCCCGCAATCCCGCGGACATCACTCACCGCGTCCAGGCGCCCTTTCAGATCGGGCCACCAGTCCTGCCCTGCAGGGGCTGCGTCCAGATCGCTCAGCTGCTTCAGATCCGTATCCTTCCCTGGCGAGGCGGCTTCCATCGTCCGGACTGTGGAGAGGGGCTCCGGCGCTTACCGGATGGCCCCGTCTCCCTCCTCTCCGGTGCGGATGCGCACCGCGTTCTCGATGCGCGACAGGAAGACCTTACCATCGCCGATCTCACCTGTTGCCGCGGCCTTTGTGATCGCCTTTACCACGCTGTCGGCTTCAGCATCGGAGACGACGGTCTCCAGCTTGATCTTGTCCAGAAGGTTGACCACGTACTCCTGCCCCCTGTAGTGCTGAGTCCTGCCCCTCTGCTTGCCGGAACCCATCACGTGGGACACGGTCATCCCCTGGACGCCGAGCGCGTCCAGCGCTGCCTTCACGTCGTCCAGCTTGTTGGGCCGGATGATGGCTTCGATCTTTATCATTAGAGGTCTCCTCCAGTGCCCGCCACTTCGCCGCGGCAGGACGTTCAGACAGCTTCCAGATTGTAGCCCATTTCCCCGTGCTGCGACAGATCGAGTCCCACAGTCTCGTCCTCATCCGTCACGCGTAGCGGAATGAACACACGTACCAGAAGCAAGATGATCAGACTTGCGATCAGGGAGAAGGCCGCCGTGGCAGCCACTCCCACAAACTGCTTACCGAGCAGCGCCAGCCCGCCCCCGAAGAAGAGGCCGTTCGCCCCACCATCATTGATGGCCACAGAGGCGAACAGACCCGTAGCCAGCGCGCCCCAGGTTCCCCCCACAAAGTGCACCGCCACCACGTCCAGCGCATCGTCATAGCCCAGCCGGCCCTTCAGCAGGATGGCCCCGTAGCTCAAGAAGCTGACAATGAACCCGATGATGACGGCAGAGACCGGCCCCACAAAGCCTGCGGCAGGGGTGATGGCCACCAGACCGGCCACTGCGCCGGACGCGGCTCCCAGAGCCGTCGGGCGGCCACGGTGCAACGTCTCCACCAGCATCCAGCTGAGTGCGGCGGCCGCAGCGGCAGTGTTCGTGACCACGAAAGCGTTCGCGGCAAGGCCATTGGCCGCCAGGGCGCTGCCCGCGTTGAACCCGAACCATCCAAACCAGAGCAGGGCGGTCCCGATGATAGTCATCGTCAGATTATGGGGAGCCATCTCCTCACTGCCGAGATGCTTCCGCCTGCCAAGCATCAGCGCGCACGCCAGGGCGGCGATCCCCGAAGAGATGTGAACCACCGTTCCACCGGCGAAGTCCAGCGCTCCCAGACCGCCCAGCCAGCCCCCGGATCCCCAGACCCAGTGGCAGATGGGGCTGTAAACGAACGTGCTCCACAGCAACATGAAGAGCAGGAACGCCCCGAACCGCATCCGCTCCGCAAACGCTCCGGAGATCAGAGCTGGAGTGATGATGGCGAACATCCCCTGAAACGTCATGAACGCAAGATGGGGAATGTTGTCCGCATACGGGCCGGGATCACCGGTCACGCCCCGCAGCCCGACCCACTCCAGGTTCCCGATGAGCGCCCCGTCGCCGCCGAAGGCCAGAGAATAGCCCCACAGCACCCATGTAACGCCCACAAGAGCGACCATGGTGAAGCTGTGCATCAATGTCCCCAGCACGTTCTTCGCCCGGACCATTCCGGCGTAGAACAACCCCAGCCCGGGAGTCATCAGCATCACCAGAGCCGCGGAGATCAGCACCCAGGCGGTATCGCCCGTGTCTATGCCCTGCTCCGCCCGCGCTGCTCCCGTCGCGAGCAGAAACAGACCGCCCGCGGCAAGAATCCGTCCCGCTTTCACCATAACGCCGCCCTCTTGCGTGTATTTCCGGCTTTCCGGGGCGGATACTGCGGCCGCCTGCGCCTGCTGCGGTCCCGCGGATCTCCGCCCGCCGGAGTGTTACCTCCATTGTGGGCAGCGCGTGTTTCCGTCTGATTTCGCGGGTGTTAATCTTGGTGGTCAGGCAGGGGAGTGAAACGGTAGCCCACGCCGCGCACGGTGCTGATGCAGTTCTCGTACTTCGGCCCCAGCTTGGCGCGGATGCGGCGGATGTGGACATCCACGGTGCGCGTGCCTCCGAAGTAGTCGTATCCCCACACCCGCGCCAGCAGCGACTCACGTGTATGCACCCGGTTTCGATGGGTCACCAGATACTTGAAGAGCTCGAACTCCTTAAAGGTGAGATCCAGCAGTCGGCCGTCCGCGCGGACTTCATAGTTGCCGAAGTCCACCTCCAGCCCGCCGAAGGCGGTGACTCCCTCTTCCCGGACGCGGCTCTGGGTCCACAGCAGCAGACGGATGCGCACCGCCAGCTCGCCCTCAGCACCGGGCACCACCACGAAATCATCCGCGCCCCAGGTCAGGTCGAACTCCGCAAGCGCTTCCCGGTGGATTAGCAGGAACGTGGGCATAGGAGGGATGCCGAACTCCATCTCCAGACGCTGGCGGACTGTGCGCGCGCCCGGACCCGATCCGGGGAAGTCTACCACCAGCACCTCGGGGGTGATCTTCGACAGAGCCTCCGCCAGGGACTCACTGTCGCTTGCGCACCAGTGCACCTGATGGTTCGCCAGCGCAAGCTCCCGGCGCACCCCCGCAATGGAACGTTCGTCATCCGAGACCAGCAGTACCCGCATCAGCCAACACCGCCTCTCATAGCGCCGCTTCCACCCCAGACTGATTGTATCCCCCTCATGTTTCGGGAGTATTACGCGCTGCAGCGGGCCGGAAGCGGGCCTTTACGGCCAGAACGCGTAGGTGGGGATGTCCAGCGCAAGCCCGATCAGCGTCCAGGCGCCGCCAACGACACACTCTCCCAGGATAAGTCCCATAAAGAACGGCAAAGCTTTCTTATAGGTCTGAAGCCCGCCGTAGCGGAGCAACACAGCCTTGATGAGCCAGGCGATGAACAGACAGATCCAGAGCCGGTGCATGCTCCATGAGCTGGAGACGGCATACCCCACCGGATGGAACGGGAACCAGGGAATGGCCATCCTGAGAGAGTTCAGGACGATGGTCAGAGAGAAACCGGTTCCGATGGCCAGCCCGGTGTTCAGGGACAGGCGCGGATCCGGAGGAATCTTCAGCCAGTTGTCCAGCCGGCCGTATGGCTCGCCTCCGAAGATCAGGGGGACATCGGGCCAGGCCATGTTCGTCGCCGCGCCATACTTATATGTAAGAGAAAGCACGGCATAGAAGGCCGCAAGCGTCCCGACCAGAGTGGCCAGCACCATCGCCAAGCCCAGCCTGCCATAGTCCATCCTAACGCGCTCGCCGATCTTGAACGACTCCAGCTGGAACGGCATGGGGTGAGCCCGGTAAGCCCGGTTGAACCAGAAGAACTGGCTAAGAGCGGTAAGGTTTTTCGCATCCAGGTTCTGAGGGTTGACCAGCGTGGTGATGATGCGGTCCGGTCCGGCGTCGTGCAGGTCGTGAGCGGGGGGACCCAGCTCCGCGCGCATCCGGGTGATTGCAAGCGCCAGGAGCCAGTAGATCAGCAGGAACGGCACGGCGATGTACCAGCTCATGCCTGCTCGCATTGCGAAGAACAGCATATACAGCGTACCGCCCAGAAACGCCAGCATCGCCACGCGGTAAGGCACAGGCTCACCGCGGTCTTCCAGATCCAGCTTCCAGTCGAACAGCCCGCGCGTAAGCATCCAGAGATGCCGCCTGCTGGCCCAGAAGGCGAACACCGCGATGCCAATGTAGGCCCCGAAAGACTGCTCGTTGACATACGGAAAACCGGGGACGCTGTCCCATCCCCACACCGCGGAGAGCACCCGCTGCGCTTTCCAGACGATGAAGAAGAACCAGCAGGAGAAGGAAAGGTCCAGCGGCAGCAGGATGCCCAGCCCCACGGCGAAGGGGTAGAAGCACAGCGGCATCCATCCGATGGCATTCCACGGCCGCACGGCGAAGTTGGACGTGATGTCCAGCGTCTTGATGGGGATCCCGGGAATCTGCGGATACAGGAAAGCGAAGCCGTTCCAGATGTCAATGGCCGCCGCCAGGCCGAACCCCAGCCACATTAACCGGCTGCGAAAAAGGGGCGCGCCCTCGGCGGTCATATCTAGCGGCAGCTGCACCAGGGGATAGGCCAGGCGCTCCCGCTCCGTCCACTGCTTGCGCAGCAACACCACCAGACAGAGCATGGAGAGCACCATCGCGATGATGAACGAGCCCCACCAGGCCAGCGGGACCACCCAGTGTTGCAGATTGTCCCAGGCCAGAAAACGGTCGTTGCCGCTGTAGAACCCTTCCAGAGTCTCCCGGTTGCGCACGGACAACCATTCGGGAACGTTCGGCCAGACCAGCTCCTCCCAGCGGTTGGTTGCGTTGGCGAACCAGAAGACGTGCGTCATCACCGGGATGAGCACCTGGATGAAATCGTGACTGACCAGCGCGCTGCCGATGTTCAGCATGATGTAGACGGTCAGCAGCTCTACCTGGGAGAACACCCACTGCGGACGGAAGCGCTTCAGCAGACCGTTCAGCACGATGAGCCCCAGCAGGGCCAGCACGGAGTTGAAGAACAGGGAGATGGTGGTTGGATGCCCGGCGTAGCGGACGATCTCCATCATGTAGATCCACCACGCGTTGGGCCACAGAAGCACGAGTCCGAGAATGACGGCCCTCCACGTGATGCCCCTGGACGGGGGACGGGAGCCAGAATCGGTCACAGGCGGGGACCAGACCTCCTGCAAGTGCTTCAGAAAGGATACAGGCTTGACCGCTTGTCCGTCAAGAGGAGGACAAAATGGGACCGGCGTTTTTCCCGCACACCCCGGGAGGACCCGCCAACCGTCCACCTATCCTCACGCCCCTCACGCTGGTCGAGTAGCGCGACGCAGGCGCGCGTATCGAGACCAGGGACGGTAAGCTGTGGTTTCGACTCGTCCGGCTGCGCCGGACGGCTCAACCACCGTGGGAGAGATGTCCCGGGAACAAGGGCTGGAACACCGGACTCGAAAAGTGCGAACGATGGACCGCCCCGCCAGGGCAGCCCGTTCAACAGCATAGCAAAGGTGGAAATCGCGAAAAAGCCGCCAGACCAGCCGGTCCGGCGGCTTCCGAGTTCAGAAGGAGGAAATATCTATTTCTTTTACGGCTTCTTGCCCCAGGTCCTGAACCAGGGGTCACGATCGTAGGGCGTGCCGGCTCCGCCGCGTTCCATCAGGCCGTAGTAGGCTCCTGCCGCAGATGTCTCCGGCTCCGCACACTTGAAGGATTGCACGTGGCCATCCACGAAAGCCACGTTCGTCAGGCCCCGGTGCCGGCCAGGCGGCCACACGTAATCCGGCTTGCACACCGTGCTCTGCGACGGCGGCACGGCAAACGCCGTCCCGTGTCCATTCTTCCAGGTCTGCTTGGCCTGAGCGTCGTAGCGCCAGACCTCCATATACAGGATGGTCGTCGCGGGGCTTTCGATCTGCCCCTCCGCCACCACGAACGTCGTCTGGTTCCCCGGAGGATCCATCACAGTGTTGGAAGATGGCGGCCCGCCCAGGTAGTAGGCGTTATACCCGTAGCAACGCGCGAAGTTCTGCAGGGAGTAGGGCAACTTCGGCGCTGACGGACACACATACACCCCCTGAAGCTTGTCGTCATTGGGACTCTTGATAAGCGTCTTGATGTAGGGGTCCACCTTCAGCCACCACAGATGATTGTTGTCCCAGCCGTTGGTCGTGCCCGGCATCATCTTGTTGCCGTTGTCGTCAACATACATCCGGGTGGCCGTCGCCAGTTGCTTCAGGTTGCTGATGCACCCCGCTTTCCGGGCGTTCTCGCGCGCCGCAGAGAACACCGGGAACAGAATGGCCGCCAGGATGGCGATGATGGCGATCACCACCAGCAGCTCGATCAACGTGAATCCGCGCGGTTTCCGCACACAGCACATTTCTTCAGACTCCCCTTCCTCAAGCGAAGACAGGGCGCCGCGTCCTGCGGAGCCCTGTCAAAGCATCTCTTTCTCTGAGGCGAACTCTCACCTCCCTGGAAACTACGGCTTGCGGCCGTCCAGGCGGAACCACGGATCCGGGTCATACGGAGTGCCGCTGCCGCCCTTCTCCATAATGCCCGTGAACTCGGCTGCCGGAGTGGGCGAGGTAGGAGTCTCACGTGGCGGCGAGACTTTGACCGACTTCACGTGCCCGTCCACCATGGCCACGTTCGAAAGTCCGCGGTGCCAGCCCGGCGGCCAAACATAGTCCGGCCGGCAGATGCTGGCCGCCTTCACAGGCGGGTAGCAGAACGCAGACCCGATCCCCCGCGGAGTATTCGTGGTGAACGCGCCATCGTCGAAACGCCACGACTCCAGGAACAGAATGGTAGTGGAGGGCGACTGAGCCTCCGCCGTCTTGGCCGTCACCAGAGGCTGGCCTGGCGCCGCGCCCAGGTAGTAGGCGTTGTAGCCGTAGCACCGGCGCACGTTCTCGTTGCCGCCCCTGAGTTTCGGGCTGGACGGGCAGACATACACGCCCGTCAGCGATGTTCCCTGCATCTGCTTGATGTAGGGATCCACCTTGAACCACCACAGGTTCTTGTCTTCCCAGGCGCCCGTGGTTCCCGGAGCAAACCGGTCCCCGTTATCATCGCTGTACATTCGCATGGCCGTGGCCAGCTGCTTCATATTGCTGATGCAGGAGGCTTTCCGGGCGTTCTCGCGCGCGGCGGCGAACACCGGGAAGAGGATCGCCGCAAGGATCGCGATGATGGCGATAACGACCAGAAGCTCGATCAGGGTGAAGCCACGCAGACTCTGAACCTTTTTCATTTGAGACAACCTTCCCCTGTCGGCGGGGACGCCCCCCGGGGTCCAAACTGTTTTCCCTTCGCGGCGTCTCCCCGGACCGCGCTCCCGGAGCCTCCGGCTCCGGCGCTCTGCGCAGGCCCGTCCCCAGGCAATAAAGAGATTCAATAAAGTAAGCAAGATGTCCGGGATCTCCCCGGCGCACCCTCTTCAGGAGTGCCCGCACGAAGCCTCCTGAAGACTCCCATGGTCATTATAGGCTTCCGACCCTCCCCTGTCAATGGATTTTGCGAAACCGGTTTCTCACAGTTTATTTTAGCCAGAGAACTGTTTCCTCCTCCTTGCAGACAGGTGAAATCTCGCTTTCGTCCCCCTCCCGTAGTCCCACCCTTGTCAGCCTGCAGGGTCTGTTTCACAATGCCGCGCGAGAGGCGGGCGGCCTCGGGACCGCCCGCCGCAGCCATCTCTGGAGGATTCTGGAATGACACCTTTCAACGGACTGGGAATGAATCTGGGCAACCTGTCCAGGCTTTCCCACGCGAAGACACGCTCGATCAGCCCGGAAAACTTCACGGGCGAAAAGGGCAAGGGAGGAATGGCGACCGAGGGGACCGGTGCCTCCTGCGCACGCGAGCTGGGGCAGGGCTGGAAGATCTCTCCCAGCATCCGCATCGAGCCGGGGGAGACGCGCGTCCTGGCGGATATCGAGGGGCCGGGGGCCATCCAGCAGATCTGGATGACGCCCACCGGGCACTGGCGCTTCTCCATCCTGCGCATCTACTGGGACGACCAGGAGCAGCCGTCGGTGGAATGCCCCGTGGGTGACTTCTTCGCCTGCGGGTGGCAGAAGTACGCTCAGGTGTCGTCGCTTGCGGTCTGTGTGAATCCGGGAAGCGCCTTCAACTGCTACTGGGAGATGCCATTCCGCCGGCGTTGCCGCATCACCATGACCAACATCGCGACGGATGCCATGGTGCTCTACTACCAGATCAACTATACGCTGACGGATGTGCCGGATGACTGCGCCTACTTCCACGCTCAGTTCCGGCGCACCAATCCACTCCCTTACGGGGAGGTGTACACCATCCTGGATGGCGTGCGCGGTCAGGGGCATTACGTGGGGACGTATATGGCCTGGCAGGTCAACAACACCGGCTGGTGGGGCGAGGGTGAGATCAAGTTCTACCTGGACGGTGACGGCGAGTTCCCCACCATCTGCGGAACGGGCACGGAGGACTACTTCTGCGGCAGCTACAACTTCGACGTGGGCGGCCAGTATTGCGAGTTCACCACGCCGTATTCCGGGCTGTGCCAGGTCATCCGGCCGGACGGGACCTATCAGAGCCAGCAGCGCTTCGGGATGTACCGCTGGCATATCATGGACCCGGTGCGTTTCGAGCAGGATCTGCGGGTCACCATTCAGGCGCTGGGATGGCGCAGCGGAGGACGTTATCTCCCGCTTCAGGACGATATCGCGTCGGTGGCGTTCTGGTATCAGACGCTGCCCACTGCACCATTCCCTGCACTGCCGGAAAAGGACTATCTCGAGGTCATCTAGACCACGACGAGGGGAAACGAATGGGCCCCCGGCCAGCCGGCCCGGGGCCCACAGTCTTTACGGGGGTGGCACCAGAAGCAGCCTGACCTAGGCCTTCCTGCGCAGGCGCGCCAGTCCCAGCGCGCCCAAGCCCGTGAGGGCAGCCATCTGGACAAGCCCGGGCTCCGGCACGGGCGGAGCCACCACACGGGCGATGGGGGTGTTGAGGAAGCGAAGACTATTATCATCTACGACAGGTACGCCCACCGGTCGGTTTTCCTGCTCGTCCCAGCCGTGCTCCATCCAGCCCAACTGCGCATCCCACCAGTGCATGATCTCCAGCTGGTACGTCCACTGGTTGTTGCGGGTCGCATAATAGTCCCACACAAGGGTCGGTCCGGAATATCCCTGCACTCGTGCGTTGATATATGGTTGGATGTTGTTGGGAAAAAACGTCACGCTCTGCACGGTAGAGGCGGCGCCAGTCGCCCATCCCACAAGCCTGCCCGCCGTGTCCCACCCCCCGAAGACTTCCCACGCAATGGATGGAGAAGAACCAAGCGAAACAGAAAACGGAGGATCAGGGACTGTGGTCAATGAGCTGGGCTGATAAAAGGTTACCTGCAGGTAGTCAATGGTTCGCGTAAGGTCTGCCTCTCTGAGATACAGCACGCCAGGATGCTGCGCATTCGCTGCGCTAACCAGCAGAGCGAGCAGCACGACCGCAAGGATAGCCTTCATGTGTTTTCTCCTGTTCCTACACGCGCGCGGCGGCACGGCACACGCGCGGATGTGAGTTCTTCAAAGGAATGCCAGAGGAAGCAGGGAGGCGCAAAAACGACCGATCACAAGGAATGCCTGCCTTGCCCTAACCTTCATCAAGCAAACCTTCCCGGCAATGCTACCATACTCTTCCGATGTAGGACAAGGGGAAAGAAAGCACAGGATCGCGTTATTTTCTGCAATCTTTGCCGCGGCGGTCCGCAGGGCAGAAAGGGCCGGCGGAAGCCGGCAAGCCCCCATAAACCTAGTTTCGAAGGCGTTCAGGGAGCTTGCGCATTGGGAGATTGGGAGGTCGCTTTCGGCCGCGCTTCCGGTAGTAACCTCAAACCTGGCAAAGAGGAGACGGCACGAGCTCTGGAAAACCTCTAGCAGGCGCAGAGGTGCGTCCGACTTCCAATGGAAAGCGGGGCTAAGTGTTGGAAGAACTGACTTGCGGC
>JBBFLP010000014.1:0-24261 GCA_037478975.1 Armatimonadota bacterium | reverse complement strand
GGCTTTCGGACTGCTCGTCAATCTGCGCCAGCTCGTGCTGCTGCGAAAGCACCTGGTAGAGTTTTGCCTTGTTGTCTATCTCCCGCTGAAGGCGCGCCTGCCTCAGCGCGACGGCCGGGACGTCCTTCATCTCACTTCTCAGCCGGTCAAGCGCAGCCTGCATCTCCTGGCGGCTGGCTTCCAGGGCTTCTTTGCGCGCTTTCAAGCGCGCAAGCTCTGCAAGATCGCCCGTGTTCTTCAGGTCACTCTCCAGCGCGGTGAGCTCGCTTGTGGCCTCCTGGATCTGCTGCTGAAGCGAGAGCGCCTGCTGCACCGCCGCTCGTGTCTGCTCGCTCAAGTTGATGACCTCTGCCCGGCTGCTCAGCTCCTTCAGCCGGTCTTCCAGCGAGGCCAGATCCTGCTCAAGGGAGCGAATCTTCCCGGCGATGAATCCGCTCTTGCGGCGGTTCTCCTCGTTCACCCGCATGAGGAAGCGGTTCACATAGGCGTTTGCCAGTTCGGCGGCCAGGTCTGCGGATGCGGCGGACGCAGTGACCGCGATGAGCCCCTTCCGGTCTTCTTCCACCCGCACGCTCCTCTGCAGTTTCTTGAGAGCCTTCTCGGACGTCATCTGCTCCCCGCTGGTAAAATCTGCCCGGGATGTCAGACGAAGAGCGCGGAGAAGCTGCCGGGCGAAATCATCGCTCTGCAGGACGGCCAGCGCGTAAGCCTGGGGATTTGCGTTCTGGCCTGGCAGCGCCAGCGCCCCGAGATCTCCCGGCAGCCGCAGAGAAGGAGCCTCCTGCCGCACAAAGATGCTGGCGCGCGCCTCGTAGACGCGGGGCATCAGAATGGAAGCGATGCCTCCAGCCAGCATGCAGACGGCCACGCATCCCGCCAGAACGGCAGTCCACCGGCGCGCCTCTGCCGGGCGCCCGTTCTTCGCAACGGGATTGGGGGAGTCCTGTGACATCGTGTCGTCTTCCGGGGAACATCTCCGCGAGGCGGTGATTCGGCTCAGCCAGTCCCGCATCTGCGCCTGTTCCCGGCGGTATTCTAAGCGAGGGCAGGAGCGGTGTCAAACGCGGCAGTGCGCGCAGCCAGACCGGGGCCCGGGAGGTTCATGGTATAATCTCTCCGCTTTCGCGCCCCGCGTCCGCCTTCGGAGATTCAACCGCCCGATGCAGTCCGGCAATCAGGGAGATCCGTCCAAAGCCCGCCCGCCGCTCGACGGCGAAGACAGGCTTTTCGCCACCGCTCATCTGCACAGCGATCTCCGGGGCAGATCGGTCCGGGGCGGTGCGCTCACCGTGGCCTCGCAGGCCGGCCGTTTCGCACTGAACACCGTCTCGCTCATGGCGCTCGCGCGACTGCTGACTCCCGCCGATTTCGGCCTGGTGGCCATGGTCCAGCCCATCACGGGATTCGTGGCCCTGTTCAAAGACCTCGGCCTTACACTGGCCACGGTTCAGCGTGCGGATGTGGATCACGGCCAGGTCAGCACGCTGTTCTGGATCAATGTTCTGGTCAGCCTGCTGCTCACTCTGATCGGCGTGGCGATCGCTCCGCTTGTGGGGCTGTTCTACGGCGATGGACGAGCGGTGTGGATCACGGTGGCTCTCTCCGCGACTTTCCTCTTCGGCGGCCTGAGTGCGCAGCATCAGGCGCTGCTGCAACGCCAGATGCGGTTTGGAAGCATCGCGCTCGCGGAACTGGGCGGGCTGTCCGTCGGGATTGCCGCCGGCATCCTGGCGGCCTGGCGGGGGATGGGCTACTGGTCGCTGGTAGTGATGACCGCGGCAACCGGAGCGGCTAACGTTGCGCTGCTCTGGTGGCAATCCGGATGGAGGCCGGGGCTTCCCCGTAGAGGGACCGGTGTGCGGGAGATGCTGCGGTTCGGCGGTGGCCTGACGGGTTTTAACATCGTCAATTACCTGACCCGTAACGCGGACAACGTGCTTGTGGGCCGGTTTCTGGGCAGCGAGGCGCTGGGGTACTATTCGCGCGCCTACTCTCTGCTTGCCCTCCCGATGCGCCAGATCAACATGCCGGTCACATCCGTCGCGGTCCCGGCGCTCAGCCGCCTGCGCTCGCAACCGGAGCGCTTCCGCCGTTACTACCTCCGGGTTATCCAGATGATGGCCGCCACGGGTATGCCGCTGGTGGTCTTCACGTTTGTCTGCGCCGACAGCCTGATCCTGCTGATTTTAGGAGAGCAGTGGCGGCCCTGCGTCGCCATTTTCCGCGCTCTGGGTCCCGCTGCGTTTTTCGCCACCTTCAATGTGGTGGAGGGTCTCGTCTACGTGCCAAGGGGAGACACCGTGCGCTGGTTCCGCTGGACCACGGGCGTCGCGCCGTTCTATGTGCTCGCTTTCGCACTGGGGCTCAGGTGGGGACCGGTAGGGGTGGCTGTCTGCTACAGCGCGGCTATGACCATCCTTCGAGTGCCGGGGATCCTATACGCCTACAGAGGTTCTCCCCTCCGGTTGCCGCATCTGCTGAATGTCCTGTGGCGTCCTGCGGCCGCGTCTTTTTCCGCTGGAGCGCTGCTGTATCCGCTTGTCTCCAGCCATCGGGTCGTGGCGGCCCCGCTTGCCGCTCAGGTGGGCGGAGCGCTTGCTGTGTATCTGGCGCTGTATCTGGGTGTGCTGGCGCTTCTGCCGGGAGGTGCTAAGATGCTTGCTGAGATGCGGTCCATCTTTTCGGAGCTGCGCTCGGGGAAGGACAGAGAATGAGTCTGCGCCGGTTGCTGTCTCCGTTGAAACCCCTGGTGCGAGGCATCCGGTCCGGAAAGGCCGCCGCAGCAGTCCTTTCGGTGGCGGTCCGTTCACGCTGGGCGGCAGGGCTCTACTGTCTGCTGGGCGGGCAGTGGGACCGGGAGCAGCGCGCCGTTCTCCACGGGCGGCTGGCGCATCTCAGGGGATCGGCCGGAGACGATGACGCGCCGCTACGTTTCGCGCTTCAGCGAAACACCCACCGTCTGGAGAAGGGACTGATCATGCGCCCGCGCCGGGATGTCTTCGCGCGAGACTACATTCTGGAGACGGTGCGGCTCTACGCCGGGCTTGCGGACAGGACCCCGGCCGGCGCTCCGGGAGCGGAACTGCTGGCATACTCTCACGACGTTCTGAAAGAGTATTTCGCAGTGGCCGGAAGCGATCCGGTGGTGGACCGGGCGCGCGCCGAATTCGAAAAAGCCCCTCCTCCCCCGTGCCGCACTATCGGCGCGCGGGTGCCCCATCCCCCCGAGACATCTCCCCTGCCCGTCGGCTATGACGAGCTGATGCAGCTGGCCCTGCGCCGCCGCAGCGTGCGATGGTATCTTCAGAAACCCGTGCCGCGAGAAGTCATTGACCGGGCCATCGCGGTGGCGGCTCTCAGTCCCAGCGCCTGCAACCGCCAGCCGTTCGAATTCCGCATCTTCGATGATCCGGATCTGGTGCGGCAGGTCGCCTCCATCCCTGCGGGAACCCGGGGGTTCGAGCACAATTTCCCGTGCATCGTCGCGCTGGTGGGCAAGCAGCGCGCATTCTTGCTGGAGCGCGACCGGCATGTCATCTACATTGACAGCGCGCTGGCCGCCATGGCGTTTCTTTTCGCCCTTCAGGTTCAGGGGGTGAGCTCGTGCTGCATCAACTGGCCCGACATCCCAGATCTGGAGCGCAAAATGGCCCGGACTCTGGGACTGGCTCCGGATGAGCGTGTGACCATGTTGATCTCGCTTGGCTACGCTGACCCGGAAGGGCTGGTGCCGTTCTCCCAGAAGAAAACCCTGGACGAGCTCAGGAGCTACAACAGGACGTGATCGTCGAGGTCTCGGGCGGCGAATTCGTCAATAGAGGGGCGCTCCTGATGTTGCGGACGGTGGCGGAGATGCTCCGCCGGTGTGATCCCCCCGCGACGGTGTGTGTGGATGTGACTCTCTGTCCCGGATACCCCGGCCCGGAAAGCGGCATTGCCCCGCTTTTCCCACGATTGATCCCCCTCCGGCGCCCGTACTGGATGTTTTCCTGGAGCCACGGTCTGGACCGCGTTGCGGGGAGCCTTGCTCCGCGGGCGCTCTGCGAGGGGAGAGGTTTCGTTCGCCGGCGGACTGTACGGGCGCTGATGGATATCTCGGGCTACGCGTTCGGCGATCCCCACCCGTGGCAGCGGGCGCGGCTTTTTGCCAATATGGCGCTCGACTATCGCCGGCGGCGATGCCCCGTGGTGATGCTTCCGCAGATGCTGGGACCGTTCCGGTCCGCAAAGGCGGCGGATGAGTTCCGGCGCATCCTGGATTCTGTGGACCTGGTGTTCGCGCGCGACAAGGACTCGCTGGAGATGGCGCAGGCTGTCTCTCCCGGGGATCCGCGCATCAGGCTGGCGCCGGACATAACTATCTTCTCCGATGACCTCTGGCCGGTGGTTCCGGCTGACGGCGAACCGTATGTCTGCATTGTCCCCAACGTCCGGATGCTGGATCGGGGAGGCGCGGAGTGGCGAGAGATCTATCAGCCGCTTCTGGCGGCGGCCGCACGCCAGATCCGGGAAAAAGGGCTTTTGCTCTACATTCTGCTTCACGATGGGAGCCGCGCGGAGCGAGAACTGGCGGAGCGGCTTGTGGCCCAGTGCGGAGAGGACTGCCGTATTTTGGATGACCCGGACCCGGTCTCCCTCAAGCGGATCATCGCCGGAGCGCGTTTTGTTGTGGGATCCCGCTACCACGCCATCGTGGCGGCTCTGTCCTCCGGTGTGCCTGCCGTCACAATGGGCTGGGCGCACAAGTATGACCGCCTGCTGGAAGATTTTGGCGAGGCGCGATTACTCATCCCACCCCGCGATGCACAGCACCGTCTGCTGGATATGGTGGAAGCCCTTTCCCAACAGGAGGAGAGGGAAGCAATGTCGCACAGGCTGAAAGAGCGCCGGGAGGCGATGCGGGAGGCCAACCTCGCGATGTGGGACGCCATCTTTGCGCTTTTGCAGATCCAGCCCCCGGGGGAATGGCAGGAGAGGAAGTCCTGATGGGCATCGAGGGACCGGGCGCACCTGCTGTGCCGGATGTCCCGCCAGCCGGTTGTCTGGATGTTCTGGCGGTATCGCATTCGTCCACCCTGTACGGCGCTCAGAGATCCCTGCTGGATCTTGTCCGGGGACTCACAGCCACCGGTGCGCGTGTCCGGGTGCTGCTCCCTGGTGCTGGCCCGCTTCAGAGCGAGCTGGAAAGCATCGGCGCAGAGGTGCTGCTGCGGCGATACCGTGGCTGGCTGCGCCAGGAGAGGCTGCCGCTGCGGCCGTGGCTGCGGATGGCCATCAATGCCGCGGCAGTCCGGGCTCTGGCACGGCAGCTTCGTGCGGATCCACCTGCAGTGGTTTACAGCAACAGTCTGGCAACCCCGGTCGGAGCGATGATAGCCCGGGAATTGCATTTGCCCCACGTCTGGCACGCGCGCGAAAGCGTGCGGCTCCAACAGTCCGCCACTTACGATCCCGGCGATACCCGGGCTCTGCGCTTCATCCGCGACACCAGCGCGTACGTCGTGTGCAACTCGGAGGCCATCCGCCGGGAGCTTGCGCCCCACATTCCTGAGGATCGTCTGTGCGTCGTGTACAACGGTCTGGTGGACGGGGAGATGATGCGGCGATTCTCCCCGCGAGGGCTGACGTGGAGGCCGGGGGAGCGGTCTCTGGAGCTTGTCCACGCGGCGAGCATCGCGCGTTCCAAGGGCCATCCAGACGCGATCCGGGCCGTGGCCTGTCTGAAATCCCGTGGAGTCGAGGTCCGGCTCCGCGTGGCGGGAACGGGCTCGGCCGCCCTGCTCCGCGAGCTGCAAGCTCTGGCCCGCCGCCTGGGAGTGGCGGACGACATCATCTGGGAAGGTTTCTGCACGGACGTGCCCGCCCTTCTCGCTCGCTGTGACATCGCCCTGGTCTGCTCACCCTTCGAGGCCTTCGGACGTGTGGCGGTGGAGGCGATGGCCGCTGGAACGCCGGTAGTCGTTTCGGGGGGAGGAGGGCTGACTGAGATTGTGGAGGATGGGAAGAACGGCCTCACCTATCCTCCGGGAGACGCCGAGACTCTTGCCGAAAAAATCCTGCAGATTTCGTTTGACCCTGCTCTCTACAGCCTCCTTTCTGCAACCGCGTTTCAGGACGTTTATCGCCGTTTTTCGAAACAGAGATATGTGCAGGAGATGACCGGCATTCTATGGAATACCGCCTCCGGAAAGGGATGCCGGCCGGGCTCACCGCAGGACTGAAGGAAAGCTAAACGGCCGGCCGCCGTCCTCCGGCCTCTTCGGCGCCTCAGAAAGCACGCAGGGTAGCCCGGAGGAGGCGCTTCATCCACAGGAGGCAAGGACCATGAAGGTTGCTGACCGTTGCAGTGCTTTGCTCATCGCGGCGGTCCTGATTCTGGCGTCCGGGCAGGCGACGGCCAACAACAAGCCCGCCAACGGCACGCTGAACCCCTCCCGCGGAGTGCTGGCAATCGGAAGAACAGTCTCTGTCGCCAGCACCTACACGGACGCGGACGGGGCCGGGAATCTGGGGACCGTCTACCTCCTGATGAACACCACCACATCGGGAGCCAACGCCATCTACCTGGCTTATAACCTCCGCGAGAACAGGCTGTATCTGCGCAACGACGCGAATACCGCCTGGCTGGGAGGTATCGCTCCAGGCCAGCCCAACACGGTGGAGAACGCTCGTGTAAGGCTCCGGTGCCAGACGACGACCGTCAGCGCGTCCGGAAACACACTGACCGTCAACTGGAGTCTTGAGCCGCTGTCGGCGACGGCCGGAGTTACGCTCAAGGCCTATTTGAAGTGCTTCGACCGCGCGGGCGTCACAGCCAACTGGGCCCAGAAGGGGACCTTCAGTTTCGGCAACATGCCGGTCGGCCAGAGCCTGACTCCGGCGACAGGCAATCTGACGCCGGGAGTCAAGCACACTCTGAGCGCGTTCTACAGCGACCTGGACGGGACGGGCACTCTCGCGAATGCCTATCTGCTGCTGAATACATCTCTCAGCACTGCCCAGGGGATCTATCTGGCCTACAACCCGGTCCAGAACAAGCTTTACGTGCGGAACGATGCCGGCACTGCCTGGCTGGGAGGGGTCGCTCCCGGGGCGGCCGGGACGATCAGCAACAGCAGCGTGCGCGTGTACTGCGCCGAGACGACGGTCTCTTCCACTCCGGAGGGTCTGCGTGTCAACTGGCGGGTCGAGCCGCTGAACGGACTGGCCGGACGGTCGTGCAAGGCTTATCTGCGCGCGGCGGACGCATCCGGGCTGGTGGGAGACTGGTCGGAGCGGGGCGCGCTGACCATCAGCCGCCGCCCGGTCAATGACTCCGTCTCACCACAGCAGGCCGAGTTCGCCGTGGGTGGACGTCAAACAGTGACCGCCGAGTTCAGCGACGGTGACGGCGCTTCCAATCTGGCCACTGTCTACGTGCTGATCAATACCTCACAGAACGGGGCAAACGCGGGTTACGTGTCCTACCAGCTTGCTCAGAACAGACTCTGGTTGCGCAACGACGCCAACACAGCCTGGCTGGGAGGGTTTGCGCCGGGAAGCTCCAGTGTCATCGAGAACACGCAGTTCCGCCTGTACTGTTCGGAGTCTTCCGTCACAGTCAGCGGTAACACACTGACGCTGAGGCTCAGCCTGGAGGCGAAAGCATCTATGGCGGACCGCACGTGCGGCGTCTGGCTGAAATGCTTCGACCTGCAGGGTCTCACGGCGGACTGGACGGCCAGAGGATCCATGGCATTCTTTGCGCCGCCCGCTACCAATACCATCGCGGTCTTCCCGTCGAGCCTGGTATTGAAGCAGGCGGGCAACCCGGCCATCGTCCGCGCCGCAGTCATCGGCGCGGATGGGAAGGTCGTCAGCAATCCGGGCGAAGTCACCTGGACGGTTGCGAACACCTCGCTTGCCACGGTGGAACCGCTCGGGATGGACGGACTCGGCGAGTACCTGATGGCCCGCGTCACCCCTTCTGGAACAGGGAGCGGCACGACGGCGATCCAGGTAACCGCGGGAGGCCTTACCGGACAGATCGCCCTCACAGTGGCTAACCTCGGGGGCTGGGAGGAACTGCATCCCGTGGAGAATCCGGCATTCTCCGAGATGATCAACACAGGGGACCAGCGCGTTTTCTTCTTCCAGACCGAGCCGGATGCCACCTACATGGTGGAACTGGAGACCATAGGAGGCGATGTCCGGGCGGAACTGTTCGACAATCCGGCGCTGAGCGGGCCGGCCCTCCTTTCGTCTCAGACGGAGGGTGGCTGGGACATCCCGGCGACCAGGCGCAACGGAACCTGGTTCGTGAAGGTGACGGGGCTGGCTCAGGAGAGCCTGTTCCATATCCGGCTGGAGGCAGACCCGGGCGTCTACAACACGGAGGATTCGCCTTCCCTTCCCCTGTGGCACCGGCTGGACCCGGGCGGACCGGGCCGGTTCGGTAATGTGGGCAGGAAGGATGCCCTCTACTTCTACTTCGACGCAGAGGCGGGCCGGACATACTACGTGGAGGGAGGCGGTCCCGGGACCCTGATGGTCGCGGAGGATTCGACCTTCGCAAACGTCATCGCATTCAGAGAGTCCCAGATCGGGAGTCAGATCGTGCCGGCCACCAACCGCCGCTACTATCTGCGGATCTCCGGCGGAGATGGCGGGGGCTTCGCAGGAGCAAAGGTGAGCCTGCCGTATGAGGGCTACGTCTCGCAACCGGTGCTCCAGCTCTATCCGCGGACTCTGCTGATGGATCTGGAGGACAGCCGCTCGGGAGATCTCTCCCTGTGGGCGCTGGTGACCGGTCTGGGCGGGGTTCTGGATCCGCCTGAGACAGTAACCTGGTCCGCATCGGTACCTGAGATATCCGTCACAGGGACCGGTGTGCAGGGAGGCGCGCAGACTGCATCAGTTATGATGGGAAATCCCGTGAGTGGCCGCATTCAGGTCGCGGCGGGCGGTCAGAAGGCCCGCATCACGCACTTCGGATACATTCCCATGCTGCGTGTGATGGGCTCAGCGGTGAGCGCGCTTGCCCCCGGTGTGACGACCACCGGAACCGTGCCAGCCGGAGCGGACAGATACTATTACGTTCAGACCATCCCCGGCGCGGTCTACCAGTTCATCACCGAACGGCTGTCGGGCAACTGCAGCGTCTATGTGAAGAAGTGGCGTCCGCCCATTTACGAGGACGAAGAGGACGAGCCGATTCCGGACGTTTTCTTGGCACAGTGTCCGTGGGCGGTCGGTTCCATTCTCATCCGTGTCAAGAACACCGGCGAGACCGAGTGTCAGTACAGGCTCACTGTGAACCTGATTGATGACGACATTCAGACCCCCGTGCCTTACACGATGCAGCAGATCGTCCTGAACTCTCCTGTCCAGGAGAGGCGGGTAGGGTACCACCAGTCCTCGTTGCCTTACGAGGAGGAGGCTCTGTTCTACTTCGACAGCCCGCAGGCCGGCGTGCCCTACCGTCTCACGGTCTACTGCGTTGAAGGCCGGCTCCACGTGACGTTTGGTGAGGAGACTACCTTCAACGACGCGCTGGTGGCATGGGAGATTCTGCCGGATGTGAACAAGCATTACGTGTTCACCCCTCCTGCCGCGGGGAAGAGATACTTCCTGCGTGTGAGAGGGCTGGAGGCAGTGAACTACTTCCGGTATGTGATCAATACATACGATGATCCTTGATCACACGCTGTGAACCTGGTTTCCGTCCGTAACCGGGCGAAACGGGAAAGACTGTGAGCCGCAGGGCGCTCCGTGATGGAGCGCCCTGCGTCACTTTGCGCAATCGGTGGATGCGGGATACACTCCGATTGCGCGGCCGGACCAGCACGGGAGACGGCCGGTAATCCGCAATGTCCGACGTTCCTGCCAGACCCAAAACCTGGCGCCGCTGGCCGGCGCTGACGCTATTCTTTTTAATGCTTACCGTACCGACCAGCTATCAGCCGGTCAAGGCGATTGTTCTGCTTGTGGTGCTGGGCGGGGTGCTGGTGGCTGCAGTGCGAGACAGGGGTTTTCGGTTGGCCCCGTTTGTCCGGATCTGGGCCGCAGTGATGGTGACAGTGGGCCTGTTCTACGTGCTGCACGGTCTTTTGCAGGGAGCTCCGGGCGCTCTGAGGATGGCAACGGTCTACGTGCTGTGGCCGGCAGTGTATACCCTGCTGGTGGCCGGCGCTGCTTCTCCGGACCTGCTCCGGTCACTTGTGCGCGCTCTGGTGTTGGCCACCGGGGCCATCGCGCTGTACGCCCTGAGCTTCGTCCTTTACTCGGCCGGCGTGCTCCCGGCCGCTCTGTATCTCCCGCTGGACCTGGGGCAACGGATCGGCTTCTACAGCGGACACGTGGAGTTCAACCTGTATTCTCTCTCCACCTTGCTTTTCACCGTGCCGTTCCTGGTGGCTGCGGCTCTCACCTGGCCAGGCGGGCGCGAAACGCTGGTGCGGCGAGGATGGATCTGGGCGGTGCTTGGAGCGGCCCTGCTGGTGGTCCTTTTGAGCGGGCGAAGGGCGCTCTGGCTGGTGACCGGTCTGTCGCCGTTCATGGCGCTGGCGCTGCGGGCTTTTCAGCCCGGCAAGATCCGGCGTCTGACGCGAAGGACGCTGATCGCTTCGGCCAGCGGAGTAGCCGCGACTCTGGCGCTCATTTACCTTTACGCCCGGACCGCGTACGGGGTGGATCTGGGCGTTCTGGCGGCGGAGTTCGCCGCCGGGTTCGATTTCGAGTCGCTCGATGACACAACCTACGGCCGCCGGGAGCAGCTCACCGCGATGCTGGCGATCTGGCACGATCATCCGTTCCTGGGAGCAGGGCACGGTGCGGTGGCGCCGGGCTCCATCCGGTCCATCGAACAGCCCTGGGCCTACGAGCTGAGCTATGTGGCCCTGCTCTTCCAGACAGGCGCTCTCGGTTTTTCACTGTACGCTGCCGGTGTGGCCTGGATCTACTGGCAGGGGCTGCGCATCATCCGCAGTGCGTCCGGATACGCGACGGTCATGCTGCCCACGCTGACAGGACTCACCAGCTTCCTTATCGCCAACGCCACCAACCCCTACCTGGCCAAGTACGATTATCTCTGGGTCATCTTCCTGCCTGTGGCGATCATCAACTGCCATCTGCTGGAGCAGCGTGGACAGCGGCTGGCCGGGGCTGAGCGGATGAGGATGGAATCCGCGTGAGCGAACCCTCTGTCTCCATCATCATCGTGAACTGGAACGCGGGGCGGCAGCTGCGCGAATGCCTGGACTCCATCGCATCCTCCCGAAGGGACGGGTGGCGTCTGGAAGGTGTGGTGGTGGTGGACAATGCTTCGGTGGACGATTCGCTTGCAGGCATCGGCGAGACGGAACTTCCTCTGCGTGTGCTAACCAACAGCGTCAACCGCGGGTTCGCTGCGGCGTGCAACCAGGGCGCCAGGCAGTGCACATCGGATTATCTGCTCTTCCTGAATCCGGACTGCGTGGTGGAACCGGATGCCATCGCCAGGGTGGTGGAGTTCAAGGAATGTCCCGGGAACCGCCGGATTGGAGTGACCGGAGCAAGGTTGCTGGATGCCGGGGGGCGGACCTGGCGCTGCTGCGCGCGCCGTGCGCGGCCCTCAGATTTTCTGAAAAAAGCCTGCGGGCTGGATGCGCTCTTCCCTGGCCTGCGCACCCACCTGATGCGTGAGTGGGACCACGAAGAGTCCCGGCCGGTGGACCACGTGATGGGCTCCTTCTATTTCGTGCGGCGGGAGCTTTTCGAACAGCTCGGTGGTTTTGACGAGCGGTTTTTCGTCTATCTGGAAGATCTGGACTTCTCGGTGCGCGCGGCGCAGGCGGGTTATGCCGTTCACTATCTGGCTGAGGCGCGGGTCTTTCACCGGGGAGGAGGCACTTCGGAACAGGCGCGCGCAGAGCGCCTGTTCTATTCGCTGCGCAGCCGTCTGTTATACGCTTTCAAGCACTTCAGCCGGGCCGGCGCGCTGGCGGTGGCGCTCGCGACCCTGGTGTGGGAACCCTTACCCCGCCTGGCCCGGGCGGCGCTGCGCGGGAATGCGGCGGAAATGCGGGAAACGCTTCAGGCGTACACTCGTCTCTGGAGCTGGCTGCTTCGAGGAGCAAAGAGGGAATGGGAGCGGTGATCCCCCGGGCATCCAGTATCACCCACCAGCACATCCTCTCGGTGGTCAACACCGAGATCTGCGACGTAGCAGGAGGGGAAACGATCCGCATCCTGGACGCGGGGTGCGGCAACGGCAAGCTGGTAGCATATTTGACCCGTGCCCTGGACGTTCTGCGTCCCGAGGTGAAGTGGGAGGTCTACGGTTTTGATGTCCACGACCACGGAGTCCAGGCGCAGGGTTACATTCAGCAGACCCTGGATTTTCTTAACTCCGATGCGCCGGAAATCGAGTGGGAAAGCCGCATTGCAAGCGTCGGGACTACCGAGCCCTGGCCCTACCCGGATGGCTTCTTCGATGTGGTTGTCTCCAATCAGGTGCTGGAGCACGTCCGGGACCACGCTCGCTTCTTCTACGAGAACGCGCGGGTGCTCCGCAACGGTGGTTTCGCGGTCCATCTGTTTCCCCTCGGGCATTATCTCTACGAGACTCATCTGAACCTGCCGTTCGTGCACTGGATCGGCGATCACGACCTGCTCTACCGATACATCCGGCTACTGAGCCGTGTGGGGCTGGGGAAATACCGCCGGGCACGGCGCTCGACCGGGATTTCGCTGGACGAATACTCGGAGCGCCACGCCGACTACATCTGGCACTATACATCCTACCTGTCCCAGGCTGAAGCCGTGAGGCTGGCCCGTTTCGCCGGGTTGCGGGCGGCCTACCGCTATACACCGTGCTTCTACTCCGCCAAGTTGAGATCGTTGCTCCGGCTCTCTCCCCGATATGTGTATCGCCGGCGTAGAAGTGGCATCCTGAACTGGGTCGGAACCCGCATCCTGAGGCACGTCTCCTGCATAACTTTGTTCCTGGAGAAGAAAGAGACGTACCGCGGCCAATGAAGGTGCTCCTCTTTAGCCGCTATACCCGTCAGGCCGCCAGCAGCCGCTACCGTTCGTATCAGTATCTGCCCTTCCTGGAGGACGAAGGTATCGCCGTTACACCCGCTCCTCTCATGGGCGACAGCTACGTGCAAGGACTGCAGGAGGGACGCAGGCAGATCGGCGCCGGGACGGCGGCCGCCTATCTGCGCCGGATCCTGGACACTTTCCGCGCCCGGAGATTTGACCTGGTCTGGATCGAGCGCGAAGCCCTTCCCTGGTTGCCTCCCTTCTGCGAGCGGTGGTTGCGTCTCCGGCGAGTTCCGTACGTCGTGGACTACGACGATGCTGTCTTTCATCGTTACGATCTGCACCGCTCAGGAATAGTCCGGGCTTTTCTGGGCGGCAAGATAGACAAGGTCATGCGGAATGCCGCCCTGGTGATCGCCGGAAACAGCTACCTGGCGGATCGCGCCAGGAAAGCCGGCGCCTCGCGTGTGGAGATCCTGCCCACCGTGATAGATCTGCGGCGCTATACGGGCCGCCCGGCTTGGGTGCGGCCCCCTGTCATCGGGTGGATCGGATCGCCCACCACTGCGGAATATATAAACGAGGTTGCCGGACCTCTTGCGCGGGTCTGCCGCCGGCACGGAGCTCGCGTGCGGCTCATCGGCGCTCCTCCGGGGTGCGTTCCGGGGCTGGATGCCGAGTATGTTGCGTGGTCCGAGCAGGAAGAAGTCCCGATGATGCTCCAGTTCACCGTGGGCATCATGCCGCTTCCTGATACCCCCTGGACACGGGGCAAGTGCGCCCTGAAGCTCATCCAGTATATGGGGTGCAGGCTGCCCTGCGTGGCTTCCCTGGTGGGGGCGAATCCCACCGTGGTGGAGCACGGCGAGACGGGTTTTTTGGCCCGGGCGGAGCAAGACTGGGAAGATTCACTCGATCTGCTGCTGGAGGATGAATCCCTGCGCGCCCGGATGGGGGAAGCGGGACGGGCGCGCGTGGAGGAGTACTTCTCCCTGGAAAAGACAGCCCCGCGCCTCAGCCTGCTGCTTCGCGAGGCGGCATCAAGCAAGAAATAAGCCCCGCCTGCTCAGGCGGGGCTTGAAAGTCCCTGACGGGAAAAGTGCCGTTCAGGCTCTGCGGCGGCGCAGCAACAGGCTGCCCAGTCCCGCCGCCAGCACGGTCATCGTGGCCGGCTCGGGAATGACGACCTGCGAGAACGACTGACCGATGTAGCTGATCTTGGCCGTTCCCTGTGGGCCACCCAGCAGTGTGATATCCTTGATGACCCGGACCTTCTCATATCCGTTCACGGGATCCTGCAGAACCAGGTGATCGGTCAGCTTGGTTCCTACCGGCGTAGCGTAGACAAAGCCCTGCCCCACATTCTGGATCCCGACGAGCGCCGACTCCACGATCTGAGCCTGGCCGCCGTCAATGATCGCCCCGTTGAAGGTAAGGCCGATGTCCACGATCCTCATCAGCGGGTCCAGCACTTCCACGTCGAACTTGATGTTGACGTTCAGCCAGGATCCGGTGTTCGCGAACATCAGACCCGTGAACTGGATGCCCGGATCCGGCCCGAACATAAAGCCGGAGACATCAATCGCAGCCGGGTCAAAGATGTAGTCGCCGGAACCGAAGGTGACGAGCTGGAAGTTGCTAAACTTCTTGTCATCAACGATGATGGAACCGTTGGAGTTTATCAGAGCGGACAGGCTCACCGCGTGGGCCTGCGCGGCCAGTATGGCCACACCCACAACGGCGATAATCGCCGCTCGTGAGACAACCCTCCACAGTCCCAGGTACCTGGAGGTCTTCATGATCATTCAGTCTCCTTGCTGCTATCGACGAAGCAGACGTCGCACTCCGTCAGACCTATTGTAACACGACATTGGCGGAATGGAGTACGGGTTTTACGAGAAATTTTTCGATTGCCTGCCCGGCGGCCGGACTGCCCGGCCGCTCATTGCGACGTTTGTGCAATATCCGTGCCACTTCCGGCCCGGAAGGACGCGGGTGCCTAATCCTCCGGCCGGTGTGGATAGTCCGACTCGTCAATTCCTTCCGGCAGGTACGAGAATATCTCGGCATTTTTCAGAAAGAACCGTAGTTTCTTGTCCGGCTTCAGCATCTCTTCCGGGAAGGATCCCGTGCGCCAGCGCAGCACGTGGCCCACGGAGTCGCCCCGGAACGGGATGCAGTCCTCACGCGAGAAACCCGGGATCACCGTGTTGTGACGGTCCACGATCTCCGCGACGATGTATCCATCCCCGTGCGTCCTGGCGTTGATGGTGACGCGGGGAATGCGGAACAGTTCCCGCCGGCTGATGAAGGATCCCTCTTTTTCCCCGGCCCGAAGCGAGCAGAATCCGTCCAGTCTAAGAGTGGCCAGGCCGATCTCCCCCTTGATCCTTTTGTAGTCGTCGTGGACCTGATCGAATCCTCCGTAGTAGAAGTACAGCCGGTCTGCGACGGCCACCGGGGCAATGGCCGTGAATACCATTCCATCGTCCCAGCTCCCGTCCGGCCCGAGTTCCAGGAATGGCTCCCGCGAAGGCGTGCGCGTCCAGTTGACCAGATTCCAGCTCCAGGCGAGCTGAACGTCAACGGTGCGGATGCTGTCTTCCTGCGCCTCGTGCATCCGTGGCACGGCGTACTTGCCGTACTTGAAGAAGCGGGCGTGATAGATCCACGGCAGGCCGATATACGCTCCCTGATACGGGAACACAGGCATCCCGTAGATCTGTGTGGGGTCAGGGTCCAGGTCATCGGCGGTAAAGACGGGGTGATCCATCAGGCGCGTCCAGTGAACGCCGTCTTTCGATGTGGCCAGTCCTACCGACCGGTGCCGCCGCGCGCCCATCTTGTACATTGCGACATAGCGATCCTGGTAAGGATCCCAGAAGAAGTTCACCACGTCCGATGAGGAGAACAACCGCTCCCCGTCCGGCGGCGTCTGCCAGGTCCACCGCAACCCGTCCGGCGAGTAGGCGTGGTGCGGGCCCTTCGGGCCGTACCCATACATCACCCACTTTTTCTCCGGCGAATCCGGCTGCGGGACGCGGATGACGCTGGCGATGGAGCAGAGACCCTCTACCACAATGTTGTTTGCCTTCGAGCCGTTGTATTCCACCAGCCCGAGCGCAGGCTTGACCCAGTTGACGCCGTCCGTGGACTCCGCATAGCAGACGCGGCTGCCGTCGCCGATGATCTGGTACCACATCCGCAAACGTCCCTCGTCCCACAGGACCGTGCCGTAGAGATACGGTCCCCATCCCTCCCATGGGCGGTCGCGGCGGAGCACCGGATTCCCGGGGTGCTTCTCCAACCTGTGGAACACCCGCTCAAGCCCACTGGACTCCTCCACCGCCATCGCATCCAGCATGAGGCGCCGGAACGGATAACTGCCGGCGACGGGATCGCCCTCCTTGGCGTAAGGAGATGCGGCCGCCGCATGTCCGGTGGACCCTGCCAGCAAGAGAAAGACTGCTGCAAGCGCGAATGTTATAGGATGAACCAATGATACTACCTCCTGTCTCGACACGTGCACAAACCTTCTGCAACCGATTGGACCTCTCCTGCTGGCTGTGGGTTTCCAAGAGCCGGGCGAGGGCTTGCCGCCCGCGTCCGGCCGGGCATCTCCAAAACGAAGGGAGGGCGGCATCGCGGAGAACGCCCGCGACCGCCCTCCCCAAAAGAGGACAGTTAGGGTCTTTCAGGGCAACGAGACGCCCTCTGGCAGTTCCAGTTGCTCCACAGGAAGAGGCTTGAGGCAGAGGAACCAGTCCAGGCAGCGGTAGTCCGAGCCCGCCTGCTCCACGCGATCTTTCGCAGCCCCGCACGAACCCGGCGGAGGTACGATAACATCGTCTCCGGGTTTCCAGTCGGCCGGAGTGGCCACCCCCAGACGGTCCGATGTCTGCATGGCGATGAGGAGACGCTTGATCTCCTGGAAATTCCGCCCGTTGGAAAGCGGATAATAGATCAGCGCCCGGATCTTGCCGTGCGGGTCTATGAAATACACCGCCCGGACTGCCTGTGTGGAGCTCGCCGAGGGCTGCAGCATCCCGTACTTCCGGGACACTTCCATCTTCAGATCCTCGATGACGGGGAAGGTCACCTCCACGTCCTTCATCCCCCGGAACTCGATCTTCTCCTTGATGGTTCGCAGCCAGGCGATGTGGCTGTAGATGCTGTCAATGGACAGGCCGATCAGCTCGCAGTTCAGCGCCTTGAACTCCGGCATCATCGTGGCGAACGTCATGAACTCCGTGGTGCAGACGGGCGTGAAGTCGGCCGGATGGCTGAACAGGATGACCCATTTCCCCCGGTAATCCTTGGGGAAGTCAATCTCTCCTTGAGTCGTCTTAGCGGTGAAGGCGGGGGCGTCTTCGCCGATCAGCGGGATGTGCGCTGTTTCGTGAATCTCAGATTCCATCTTCGTTGATGCTCCTCCCTACAGTGGCCGTTCGCGCTTGCACGTTCCGGCTTCTGCACAACCAGAGATGCGCAGCAGTTGTGCGACCAACTGTTTAGATGTCTCCCGGACCTCGCAGGATTCACAGGGCAACTGAAGGAAAGCCTTCTTGCCGGGCTTGCGCCCCCGCGGGCGGGCGAAGGAGGACAAACGGAGCGCAGATGACGTCACGAGAGCGCATTCTCACAACACTGCAGGGCGAGCGGCCGGACCGCATCGGCCGAACGGAAAGCCCCTGGGCCGAGACGTGGAAGGTCTGGCGGGAGCAGGGGCTGCCTGAGGATGTGGACCCTGTGGACTATTTCGGCTGGGACTTCGCCGGGCTCCCCTGGCCGGATGTTACTCTGCGGCTGCCGGCGGCGATCATCGAGGAGACCGACACCTACATCCACCGGCGGGATCCGAACGGGGTGGAGCGCAAGGACTGGAAGAGCGAATCCGGGCACACACCCCACTGGCTCTCGCACACCCTGAACAATGGCGACGACTGGAAGCGCTACAAGGAGCGGCTGACGCCGGAGGCCGACCGGCTGTCACCGGAGATGAAGCAGCGCTGGGAGCAGGCCAGGAGCCGCGGTCTTTTCACGCACTGGTCTTCCACCGAAGCCTACGAATGCGCCTGGCCCGTCTTCGGGCAGGTGAACATCTTCACGATGATGATGGACGAGCCGCAGGTCGTGAAGGATGTCTTCATGACCTACACGGACCTGATCATTGCGCTGGCGGACCAGGCCCTCCAGCAGGGGATAGACTTCGACGGAGCCTTCGTCTACGGGGACGTGGGATACCGCAACGGCACGCTGTTCTCGCCGGAGTGCTATGATGAGCTTCTGTTTCCCGCGCATCGGAAGATGTGCGACTTCTTCCGTAGCCACGGTAAGCCCGTCATCCTGCATTCGTGCGGGCAGATCAAGAGCCTCATCCCCCGCTTTATCGAAGCCGGATTCTCAGCTATCCAGCCCCTGGAGGCCAAGTGCCAGCAGGACGTCCGTGAGCTTCGCCAGATTCACGACAAACGCATCGTCTTCTTCGGCAACATTGACGTGCGCAAACTGTCCGGCACGAAAGACGACGTCCGGGAGGAGGTGCTGAGCAAGCTGGAGGCTGTGGCGACGGACGGGGGCTACATCTTTCATTCCGACCACTCCATCCCGCCCACGGTGCCGCTGGAAAACTACCTGTATGCGCTGGAGCTTCTGGACGATTTCAACGCCCGCCACTACGGGGCGTCAGGGTAGCGTTCAGTCCGGCCGCAGGATAGCGGCGCCCTCCGCGGGCCGGGTGGTGAAGAGCGCCCGGCTCAGCTCCTCCGGCATGGAAACATCCGGCCGGCGCCGCGGCAGCCAGTCCCGGTAGTAGCGTCCGGCCATCTCGTCAAGGATGGCAGCGATGTCCTCTTCCTGCGCAAGGGCCACGACGCATCCTCCGAAGCCCGCCCCGGTCCACCGCGCTCCGTGGGCGCCTGCCTTCCTTGCAATATCCGCGAGTGCATCCAGCTCGGGACAGGTCACCTCGTAGAGATCCCGGCCGGACTCGTGCGAGGCATCCATCAACCGCCCGAGCGCGGCACTGTCTCCGGCCCGCATAGCATCGGCGGCCAGATAGACCCGCCGGGCCTCCTCCACCACGTGCAGCGCCCGCGCCAGCGGCCGGAAACCGCCCGGCGGCTCCGGCAGCGCGTTTCCGTCCCTCTGCGCCAGGTAGCGACTCTGGATCTCGTTTTCGCTCAGCCCAAGATCCGTCGCCAGATCCGCCAGGGAGTAAGGCGCATCCCGGATGCATGAGCACAGCGCCTCGACCGGATCCAGCGCGTCCCGGTAGAGATCTGCCAGAAGCCGGTAAGAAGTGCCCTTAGCCCTGTTCACCAGCGCGACGGCCAGACGGCATTCGGCCGCACGGGTGTTGAACTGCTGTCGCGCCCCGGCCGACTTCTCGGCTTTGACCAGAGTATCCGCCACGATCACCGTGACGCCCGCCGGGAGCGGCACGGGCTCGACACGCAGCGGATGGAACTCGATCTTCAGCGCGCATCCCTTGCGCCCCAGAAGGCAGATGGCCTGGTCCATCCCGCCTCCCTGCGTGCCCACGTAATGCTCTCCGGTGGCCATCAGCTCCGCCATCTCCTCCGGCGGAATGGCAAGCGCGTTCACATCGTCGCACGCCAGAGCCATCGCCACCACCAGAGCCGAGGAGGAGGACAATCCTCCTCCCGCCGGGAGATCGCCGCCCACCACTGCCTGAAAGCCTTTCAGGGACTTCTGTCCCGTCCTGGCCAGCAGCGCCTGCACGGCTGCGCGTGCGTAGTTTCCCCAGTCGCCCGCCGTACCGGGTGGTACCGGGTCCACTGCCTGGAAGCGGATCTCAGGATAGGCGCCGCCCGCGCTTGAAAGGCGGACCTCCGGGGTGTCCGACGGACGGAACAGGACGGCGATCTCCCGCTCCAGCGCCAAGGGCATGACAGGCAGGCCGTTGTAGTCCGTGTGCTCGCCGATCAGGTTCACCCGGCCGGGAGCGCGCAGAGCCCGCCAGCCGCCCGCGCCTGTAATGCCGGTAGCCTGACCTGCCAGCCCACGCCACATCCGCTCCTTCTCAGCATTGCCGCCGCACCACTCCCGCGCCACGCGCTCCAGCAGTCTTTCCAGTTCTGCACTCACAGGGTTTCCCTCAAGATTCTGTCTGTCTGCGCCAGCGCTTCCGGCGTCCCGATGTCCAGCCAGTGCCCGGCGGGTACGGGATAGGCCCGCACTGTCTTGCCCTGCTCCAGCAGCCGGGCCACCCCCGCCGTCAGCTCGATCTCACCCCTCGGGCTCACCCCCACCGTAGCCAGAGCCTCCAGGATTGCCCCGGTAAAGACAAACGCCCCGGCCTGATTGTAGCTGGTGGTGGATGTTCCGGGAGCGGGCTTCTCCACAATGCGATGGATGCGCAGCGCGGAGTCGAAATACACAGCCGCCCCGCACGCGGGATCTTCAACGTGGTTGGCCGCCAGCAGGGCGTCCGGACGCGAAGTCTCAAAATCATCCAGCATGGCGCGGTAGTGCTCTGGGGGATGAAGCAGGATGTCGCCGAAGCACATGAAGAACGGCTCCTCCCCGCAGAAGTCCCGAGCAGTCAGGAGCGCCCCTCCCGTCCCGTTCAGCCGTTCCTGCTCCTGATAAACGATGGACAACCCGATGGCCGAACCGTCTCCGCAGGACTCTCGTACCTTCGAGCCAAGATAGCCGATCACCAAGCAGACCTCGCTGATACCCGCGTTCTTCAAACCCTGCAGGATCCAGTGCAGAAGCGGCCTGCCACCGGCCTCCACCAGCGGTTTCGGGCGGTCACGTGTCAAGTCTCCCAGGCGGGTGCCCTTCCCTGCCGCCAGCACCACCGCTCGCCGCAGCGAGGTCACGGGATCCTCCTCAGATTGGAGCAGCGGACGACATGGAACGTGCGCACTTTCACCCCCTGCCGGAAGACCGGAATCGTGCGGATCTCTTCGGCCGACTCGAACGCCTCCAGTGTTTCGGGCTTCAGTCCCCAGTCATCCTCCCAGACCAGCACGGCGTCCTTGCCCAGGATCTCTTCCGGCCGCAGCCAGAAGTCGAACTGATCCTTACGGGTGTTGAGAGAGAACGTATGGAACGGCTGCCGCAGGTTCCACGCCAGCTGCGCGGCGAACTGGTAGCGGTCCGCGCAGAGGAAGGCCCGGTCCGGGCCGCCCAGACGTTGGAACTCCTCACGGACGGCAGGCACCACCTGATCCCAGCCGTAAAGATGGTTGGTGTTGTCGTCTCCAGGCGGAAGAGGCAGGATGCGGTAGAACGGCTGGATGTGCAGCAGCGCGGTGAAGATCAGCGCCACGGCGAAGACGGAGTTCACCCATCCGCGGGAGGCTTTCCGCCCGGCCGCTCCGCCCCAGAAGCCGCAGCAGGCGATGATGAGCGTCAGGTATCCCGCCGCCGGCCAGTGCGGCAGGATGCGGGTCAGGAGGCTTGCCCCCCAGAACACGGCCAGAGCCGGGACCGCTCCCCAGAACAGCAGGCGGTAGCGATGCTCCGAGCCACGCAGACGCGTCAACGTGACCAGCGCGGCCGCAAGCGACACGAACACCAGGGGAGACAACGCCAGAAGCTGTGCCCCGGTCAGCTCCGCCAGCCATTTGAGCTGCAGCCCTGCGCCCTGGTGCCGCCCGGCCGCATTGAAGGCGAAACTGGCCCACTCGTTCCGGGCGTTCCACAGAAGCACGGGCCAGAAGATCACAAGAGCGATGAGAGCGCCTATCCACGGTTCGCGCCGGCGCAGCTCCCGTCGGCCGGTGGAGAAGGACGCCAGAAACAGCAGCACGGACGGGACGAGCAGCACGGCGGTGAACTTGGAGCACAGAGCGAGCCCGAGCGAGACCCCTGCTGCGTACCAGCGGTTCCGGCAGCCGTCCAGCACCGCATCCGCCACCAGCCAGAGCGTCAGCAGCCAGAAAAGGCCCATCGGCGCGTCGCTGGCCACCAGAAATCCACCCAGCGCATAGACCGGGATCAGCGTGAACAGCGCTGCCGATCGCAGGCCCGCACTCTCATTGAAGAACCTGCGGCTCAGCAGGAACATCAGCCAGGCATTGGCTGCCCCCAGCATGATGGTGGGCAGTCTGACCGCAAGTGTGGAGTCACCCAGGATCGCCGTAGACAGGGCGACCAGCCACGCGACCATGCCAGGGTGGTCGAAATAGCAGGGAGCCAGCCGCTGAGCCCAGAGCCAGTAGAATGCCTCGTCGTCACCGAGGGGCAGGCGGGCCGCCATCGCCAGCCGGAGCAGGGCGGCCAGCGCGATCAGAACGATTGCTGCTGTTTTTGGACGCAGACGGGCCAGTTGGGGGCGGCTGCCTTTCCGCGATCTTCCGGCCGGCGGGCCGGAGCCTTATTCCAGCAGAGGATAATACGCTCCTGCCTGCAGGCGCAAGGGGGAGACTCTGTTTGCCGGGCTTCGCTGGCGGCGGGTATCATCCTGATTGCGTCTGGCACGCGACTTTTTACTGGAGGACAGGCGAGACTTGGCTCACAGAGTGACTCTCATCCGGGGCGACGGGACCGGGCCGGAGCTCGTGGAGGCGGCCCGGCGGGTGATCGAAGCCACCGGTGCGAATATCGAGTGGGATGTGAAGGATGCAGGCGTGGACGTGATGGAGGAGAAGGGCACTCCTCTGCCTGACGACGTGCTGGAAAGCATCCGCAGGAACAAAGTGGCCCTCAAGGGCCCCATCACAACACCCATCGGCACCGGTTTCCGGAGCGTGAACGTAGCGCTCCGGCAGGAGTTGAACCTGTACGCCTGCCTGCGGCCGTGCAAGTACTATCCCGGCATCCGCTCCCATTACCGGGACGTGGACCTGGTCATCGTCCGCGAGAACACGGAAGACCTGTATGCGGGAGTCGAGTGGGCGCGAGGCAGCCACGAGGCCAACACTATCATCGGAATGTCCGGCGGCAAGATCAGGCCGGGATCGGCCATCTCCATCAAGCCGATCAGCTATGAAGGCAGCGCGCGCATCGTGCGGTTCGCCTTCGATTACGCCGTCCGCAACAGCCGGCGCAAGGTCACGGCGGTCTGCAAGGCCAACATCATGAAGTTCACGGACGGCCTGTTCTACGAGGCTGCGCGGGATGTGGCCAAGGAATATGAGGGTCGCATCGAGTACGAAGAGCGCCTTGTGGACAACATGTGTATGCAGCTGGTCCAGAAGCCCGAGCTCTATGATGTGCTGGTGATGCCGAACCTGTATGGAGACATCCTGTCGGACCTGGCCGCCGGACTGGTGGGAGGGCTGGGCGTCGCTCCCGGCGCGAACATCGGCGATGAGGTGGCTGTCTTCGAACCCACACACGGCAGCGCACCGAAGTACAAAGGGCAGAACCGCGTCAACCCGACGGCGCTCATCCTTTCAGGCATGCTGATGCTGCGCCACATCGGAGAGACGGATGCCGCGGACCGGCTGGAGAAAGCGGTCGCGTCGGTGATCGCCGAAGGCAGGTCCGTGACCTACGACATGAAGCCCGACCGTGACGACCCGACGGCTGTGGGCACATCCGAGATGGCGGACGCCATCATCGCGGCTCTAAAGGGCTGAGAACGCTTCCGGGTCCGTGAGAGGCGCTGCGTTCTTTGTTGAGGCGGCGGGGTTTGCCCCCCGCCGCCTCTGCTGTTACCATAGACGCATGGGAAAGCTGCTTCGCACCCTGTGGCTGGCCGTGGCACCGGGATGCTTTGTCCTGGCTGCAGCGTGCGGACCATCCCTGGCCTACCGGAACCCTGTGGGGTGCGGCTTTCAGGACCCCGCCCCCGTGGAATACCGCGGGGAGTATTTCCTCGTGCAGTCCATCGGCCCTCGCGTGGACCTGTACAGCTCCCGGGATCTGGTGGAATGGAAGCGGGAGGCCCGGATATTTCAGCATCCGGAAGGCCGCATCATCTGGGCCCCGGAGCTGCACGTGGTGAACGGAAGGTTCTACCTTTACCTGTCGCAGTTGGAGGGCACCTGCTACCGCCCGCGGCTGCGGGTGGCGGTCTCCTCCCGCCTGCGCGGCCCCTACATCCTGACCGGCTTCGACATCCCGGGTGCCATTGATCCCTCTCTCTTCCGGACGTCCACAGGCGAGATGTATCTGCTGGGGGCAGGTTTCCCGGGCGGCGATGACCACTGCGGGGAGTCCCACATCCGGGTGTGGCGGCTTTCCGATCCCGTTACGCTGGCTGCGGCATCCTCTCCGCTGACTATCAGCAAGCCGGACAACAGCTGGGAATGGATCGTCAACGAAGGCCCCCAG
>JBBFLP010000013.1:23197-25199 GCA_037478975.1 Armatimonadota bacterium | reverse complement strand
TTCCCTTGCGTCGAGAGTCCCTGCGGGGTAAGATTCCTTTCTGGCTGACTGCGGACGCGGTGTCTGTCCGCAAAGCCCCCCGAAGGACGATTCAGACCATGCCAGAACTCCCGAAAGCATACGATCCGAAAGGCGTCGAAAAGAAATGGTATGACCGCTGGATGCAGGAAGGATACTTCCACGCGGTCGTGGATCCAGAGAGGCCCCGGTTCTCCATCACCATTCCTCCGCCGAACGTGACCGGTTCGCTGCATATCGGACACGCCCTCTGCTACACCCTGCAGGACGTGCTGACGCGCTGGAAGCGCATGCAGGGCTACGAGACGCTATGCCTGCCAGGAATGGATCACGCTGGGATCGCCACCCAGAATGCCGTGGAGCGCATGCTGGCAGGCGAGGGCACCAGCCGGCACGAGCTGGGCCGGGAAAAGTTCTTGGAGCGCGTCTGGGAATGGAAGGAGCGCTACGGCGGCACCATCCTGGAGCAGTTCAAGACAATGGGTTACAGCTTCGACTGGGAGCGGACCCGTTTCACCCTGGACGAAGGCTACTACCGAGCCGTCATCGAACACTTCGTCCGGCTCTACGAGGATGGTCACATCTACCGGGGCGAGCGGGTCATCAACTGGTGTCCGCGCTGCTCCACCGCCATCAGCGACATCGAGATCGAGTACGACGAGCGCGACGCGGAGCTTTACCACATAGACTATCCGTTCCCCGAGGGGCATGGACATATCACGGTGGCCACCACCCGGCCCGAGACGATGCTGGGCGATACGGCCGTCGCCGTGAACCCTAACGACACGCGCTACACGGACGTCATCGGGAAGCACGTCATCCTGCCGGTCATAGGCCGTGAGCTCCCCATCTTGGCCGACGACTATGCCGACCCGGAGTTCGGGACGGGCGCCGTGAAAGTCACCCCGGCTCACGACCCCAACGACTTCGAGATCGGTCAGCGACACGGTCTGCCGTCCGTCACGGTCATCGGCCCGGACGCCGTGATGACCGCCGAAGCCGGAAAGTATGCCGGGAAGGAGCGCTATCAGGCGCGCCGGGAGCTGGTGGAGGAACTCCGTGCACTGGGGGTGCTGCGCAAGGTGGAGCCCTACCGGCTCTCCGTGAACACCTGCGCGCGCTGCCACACGGTGGTGGAGCCGCTCCTTATGGAGCAATGGTTCGTCCGGATGGCGGAGATCGCACGTCCGGCCGCCGATGTGGTGCGGGAGGGCAAGATCCGTTTCGTGCCGGAGCGTTTCGCCCGCACCTATCTGAACTGGATGGACAACATCCGGGACTGGTGCATCAGCCGGCAGCTCTGGTGGGGGCACCGCATCCCGGTCTACTACTGCCTGGACTGCAACTCCGGGCGCATCCATCTGTTGGATGGCGCAGGTGACGACCCGGATTCCGCGGTGGACTGGAGCCGCACGAAGATATCCGAACTGGACGCTATCGCGGCGCGCCAGCGTCCGGAATGCTGTTCGAAGTGCGGCGGAAAACGGCTGGCGCAGGATCCGGACGTGCTGGACACCTGGTTCTCCAGCGCCCTGTGGACCTTCGCGACGCTGGGCTGGCCGGATGAGACGCCGGACCTGAAATACTTCCATCCCACCTCCGTGCTGACCACGGCCCGGGATATCATCTACCTCTGGGTGGCCCGGATGATCATGGCCAGCCTGTACTTCCTGAAAGAGATCCCCTTCGAGGATGTCTACATCTACGCCACCGTCCAGAATCAGGACGGTCAGCGGATGTCCAAGTCGCTCGGCACGGGTGTGGATCCGCTGGACCTGGTGGAACTCTACGGGGCGGACGCCCTGCGGTTCGCTCTGCTGGAGCAGACGGGCCGCAATCAGGATCTCCGGTTTCCCGTCACATTCCGTTGCCGCTCCTGCGGCGCCATCAACAACACGCTGAAACCCTACACCGGCGAGTGCCGTCAGTGCGGTTCCACGGACGTGGAGGCGCAGTCCAGCCGGGTGGAGCAGGCCCGCAACTT
>JBBFLP010000013.1:12564-23097 GCA_037478975.1 Armatimonadota bacterium | reverse complement strand
CCCTATGCCGTTCCGGACGAGCGGCTGGAGGACGCGCAGGCCGAGCGGGAGATGTCCATCCTGCAGGAGCTAGTGACCCGGGCCCGCAATCTGCGGGCGGAGGCGGGCATCGCCCCCGGGAAACGGGTCGAACTGACCCTTGTGGCCGCATCTGACGAGATGGCCGCGCTGGCCGAACGCAACCGTGACGCGCTCGGGACACTGATCCGTCTGGAGAGCCTGAACGTTACGCTGGAGGAACCGCCGACGGGCGTGAAGGCGCTGACCGCTCCGGTGGAGGCCGGAACGCTGGTGCTTCCTCTCGGAGATGCCGCGGATATCCAGCGCGAGATCGAACGCCTGACGGCCGAGCGCGAAGCCATCCGCAGGGACGTGGAAAAGGCACAGGCCAAACTCTCCAACCCGGGCTTCACATCGAAAGCCCCGGCCGAGGTGGTGGAGAAGCAGCGGCGCATCGTGGAAGATCTAACGGCCCGGATGGAGGCGATCGAGGAGCGCCTGCGTATCCTGACCTAGCCTGTTCGACGCTTCGAAACTACCGACAGCAAAGAGGGGAGCGCCTGACAGGCGCTCCCCTTTTCCGTAAGCTTGCTTGTATAGACAGCCGCCTCAGGGAACGGCCACCATCTGCTCCACCTCGTTGAAGATGCCCTCGAAGAGGACGCTGGAGAGGTAGCGCTCGGCCAGGTCGGGCAAAACGACCACAATGGTCTTGCCCGCCATCTCCGGCTCTTTCGCGAGCTTCACGGCCACGGCTGCAGCAGCACCGCAGGAAATGCCGGAAAGGATGCCCTCCTCCCGCGCGAGGCGGCGCGCCATCTCGATGGCTTCCTCGTTGGTCACAGTCTCCACGCGGTCCACCAGTGAGAGGTCCAGCGTGTCGGGGATGAAGCCGGCTCCGATCCCCTGGATCTTATGCGGTCCGGGCTGAACGGGCTGACCGCTAAGCGTCTGGGTGATCACGGGACTTGCCGCGGGCTCCACGGCGACGGAGAGAATGGGTTTACCCATCTGTTTCTTTATGTAGCGCGAGACCCCGGTGATGGTGCCGCCCGTGCCAACTCCCGCCACCAGCACATCTATCTGCCCTTCCGTGTCGTTCCAGATCTCAGGGCCTGTGGTCTTCTCGTGAATGGCGGGGTTGGCGGGGTTCTTGAACTGTTGGAGAAGCACGTAACGGTCCGGGTCGGACGCGCGGATCTCATCGGCCTTTGCAATGGCCGCCTTCATCCCTCCGGCTCCCGGCGTGAGAACCAGCTTTGCGCCCAGGGCCGCCAGCACCTTGCGCCGCTCCATGCTCATGGTCTCCGGCATGGTGAGGGTGATGGGGTACCCGCGAGCGGCTGCCACAAACGCCAGCGCGATGCCCGTATTGCCACTGGTGGGCTCGATGATCTCCTTGCCCGGCCCCAGGATGCCCTTCTCCTCGGCGTCCCACACCATGGCCGCGCCGATCCGGCATTTCACGGAGTAAGCCGGGTTGCGTCCCTCGATCTTGGCCAGCACCGTCGCCGGCGCGCCTTCGGTAATCCGGTTGAGCTTCACCAGGGGGGTGCGTCCAATGCTGAGCGAGTTGTCTGCGAAATAGCTCATGGAAGGTCGTCTCCCTTTCGTGGCCCGGCAGGGCCGCCGATAAACTTGACTATATCAGTAGACATAGTATACTTCCCGCCTGTCGAAAACGTCAACCAGACGCGGCCGGTTCCCGCCGGCCAGAAAAAGAGGGCCGGACGCCAGGCGTCCCGGCCCGCGGATCCTTCCGGCGCTCAATCCGTCACTGCTTCGGCGCTTCCTCCAACAGCCGGACCGTCTTCATCCGGTCGCCCCGCTGAAGCTTGCGGACCACATCCATGCCTTCCACCACCTCCCCGAACAGGGCATACCCCGCGCCCGTCTGGGGGCTGGGATTCAGCCACTCGGCCGGCTTGGTGGTGATGAACCACTGGCAGGAAGCGCTGTCGGGGTTCTGCGCCCGCGCCATTCCCACCTGGCCGGGCTTGCCCCAGCGCGTCTTGCGATTGATCTCCAGCTTGATGTTCCGGCCCGAACCTCCGGTGCCGTCCCCTCTGGGGTCGCCACCCTGGACCACCCAGTCCTCCACGCGATGGAATGTCAGGTTGTCATAAAACTTCTTCTGGACCAGGTCCACGAAGTTCGCCGTGGTGACCGGCATATCCGCCTCGAAAAGCCGGATCCGGAATGTCCCTTTATCCGTGACGACCTCTACCATTCTGTCTTTGGTGCCCTTTCCTTCATTACCACTCTTTTCACCCCCTTTAGCCGGAGGCGCAGGGGGAGGAGGCGGCGGTGTGGCAGCCTTCGCATCCCCGTGATCGTGATTGCAGCTCTCGTCGTGCACGTGGCTGTTCGCGGCTGCCTGATCCGCGGCGTGCTCGTGCTCCAGATACTCAGCCGAAGGCGGATTCATGAGCCGGTTGAGACCCGCCAGCAGCATCACTGCGATGATGACTCCTATGATCAGGACGTAGCTGGATGGACGTTTGCTCATGCTGCTGTGCACCTCCTGTCTTCACTACGGCCGGAGCCTGCCCGGCCTGAGGGCCCTCTGTCTGCCATTTTACTTCAAAGCGTCTCAGTCTGCTCCGCCCCGGCTAAAGTCCGGCTGCGGCGAGTCCGTTTATCCTCTGTGGAGAAACGGCCATGCTGACAGGCATTTACAGGGCCACAATGGGTATGCGCGCCGGACTGGCGGTGCAGGATGTCATTGCGAACAACCTGGCCAACGTCTCGACCGCCGGCTACAAGCGCCGCATCCCGGTATATGAGGATATCGCGGCGGCCGCCCTGCAGGGAGAGGCTCCTCCCCGGACTCCGCCCGCTCCGGTCCGCCCGGCCGAGTTGATCATCCGGGACGGGGTGGCTGAAGTGACACTGTCCGCTACCGGCGTGACGGCGCCCACCGACCGCTCCCAGGGAGAAGCCCGCTATACGGGCCAGAAGATGGACCTGTGCATCCAGGGACCGGGATTCTTCGTGCTTGAGGGACCGGGCGGACAACGCATCTACACCCGCTCCGGGCATTTCTACCGAGGACCGGACGGCGACCTGACCTCTCTCCAGGGATTCCGCGTGCTGGACGACCGTGAACGCCCCATCGACGTGGACGGCGGCGAGATCACAGTGACCGAGGAGGGAGATGTGGCGGTGGACGGCCAGATTCGCGGGAGACTTCTTATCGCCGACCTGGTCCCGGGAGAGGGCATGCAGCCGGTGGAAGGTGGGTTCATCAGCCAGCGTCCCCCTGTTCCGGCCAGCGGATTTGTGATCCGGCAGGGATATCTGGAAACGTCCAATGTCAATCCCGTGCAAGAGATGGTGGCGATGATCAGCTGCATGCGCGCCTACGAAGCCGCCCAGCGGGCCATCTCCGCCGCCGATGCGGCTCTTGGCAAGGCTGTGAACGAGGTGGGGCGTCTGTCCTGATCTGAAAAATGAGGCCGGGAACCTCCGGCATCAGAGGCTCCCGGCAGAATGAATGGGACAGTCGTATAAGCCCTGACGCTTTACTGCGGCGGAGTCAGGACTGCGTCTATCGCGTGAATGACGCCGTTTTCGGCCATAATATCGGGCTCCACGACGTTCGCGCGGTTCACCGTGACCTTCCCGCCTTCCTTCTTCACGTTCAGGAACTCGGCGGAGTAGGACTGGATGGGCGTCTCCGGCTCCAGCTGATCAATCTCCTGACCCGTCAGGTTCTGAGCGACCACGTGCAACCCCACCAGATCCTTCAGCTTCTCGTGATTCTCCGGCTTGAGAAGCTCGTCCAGCTTGCCGGCGGGCAGCTTCTGGAAGGCCTCGTTCGTGGGAGCGAACACCGTGAACGGGCCGGCTCCCTTCAGGACCTCCACCATCCCGGCAGCTTCCACCGCCTTCACCAGGGTGGAGAAACGCTCATCACCCGCCAGGGTCTCCACGATATCCTTCGCGGCCTGAGCGCTTTCCCCGTCCGCTCCGGCTCCGCCCTGTCCTGACGGCTGCTTCGCACATCCGGCTGTCATAAGAACCGCCAGCGCAACACAACAGAACGTGTAAAGCAATCTCACCGTATCTGCTCCTGTTCCGGGACTTGGTGGGGGACCTCTGCATTCTTGCCTATTTCTGCTCCGGTGTCACCTCGCGCCGGGTGGACTCGACGATGCTGGAATACATCTCCGGGCGCAGGCAACGCGGCATAAAATAGATGTCCCGCCGCCTTTCGAACAGCCGCTCCGGGTCCAGTTCCGCCACCACCATTGCCTCGCCGTTGCCCGGGTCGCGGGTCCAGTCCAGCACTTCACCGAACGGGTCGAATATCCCCGCCCATCCCGGGAAAACCATCTGACTTTCCTCGATGTCCGTCTTCTGGCGCTCACCGGCGTTGTTGGCCAGAATACCGAAACAACCGTTGGCATAGCACTGCACGCGGTAGAGCATTACACCCACATTGGAGGAAGGCAGATCCGCGCGCTCACCGGGCGTGTTGTAGGCGAACGGCATCACCAGGATCTCCGCCCCCTTGAAGAACAGCGTGCGCGCCATCTCAAAAAAGTTGGCGTCGTAGCAGATGGCGATGCCCACCCGCGCCTTTCCGATGTCTATGACGTTGATCTCGAACCCGCCGCGCCAGAAGAAATACTCGTTGCCCGGCATATGGATCTTGCGCTGCAGACCCAGGATGCCGCTGCCGTCCACGATCACCTGCGTGTTGTAGACAACGTCGGAGATGTTCTCCAGCATCCCGAAGCACAGCGTCACGTTGTGCTGGCCAGCCAGTTCTGAAAGCCGGGACGTGGAAGGACCGGGAATGCTCTCCGCATACTTGAGGGTGTGCGTGGAGTGCATATAACCGTTGACACACAGCTCCGGGAAGACGATGAATTCCGCTCCCTGCTCCGCCGCCTTCTGCGTCCAGTGCGCCATCCTGGCGATGGCCTGGTCCTGCTGGCCGATCCAGTTCTCCATCGAGACGGCGGCCGCGCGGATCTTCTGCATGGTGCTCTCCTTGCCGCCGGAGGGCGGTTCCTTTCAGGGAGGGATTTGCCCATCCGGCCCTGTCTGCTCTATATAGTCTCCATGATATCCCGCACACGCGCCATCCCGGCGCATAACCGGTGCGGACAGCGACAGGTGAGGACTGCACATGCCCAGAACGATGTTCGAAAAGGTGTGGGAAGACCATGTGGTGCACGAGGAGCCCGGCCGGCCGGCGCTGCTCTACATTGACCTGCACCTGGTCCATGAGGTCACCTCGCCTCAGGCGTTCGAGGGATTGCGCCTGAGCGGGCGTAAGGTGCGCCGCCCGGATCTCACGGTGGCCACCATGGACCACAACGTGCCGACGACGGACCGCTCTCTGCCCGTCCAGGATCCCATCTCGAAGCAGCAGATGGAGACCCTGGAGCGCAACTGCCGGGAGTTCGGCATCGAGCTTTATGATATTTTCAGCCCGCGCCAGGGCATTGTGCACGTCATTGGACCGGAACTGGGACTGACCCAGCCGGGTCTGACCATCGTCTGCGGCGATAGCCACACCAGCACGCACGGTGCGTTCGGCGCGCTGGCCTTCGGCATCGGCACCAGCGAGGTGGAGCACGTGCTTGCCACGCAGACGCTGCCGCAGTCCCGGCCGAAGACCATGGAGATCCGGGTGGACGGGGCGCTGCCCCGCGGGGTGACCGCCAAAGATGTCATTCTGGCCATCATTGGCAAGATCGGCACGGACGGCGCCACCGGCTATGTGGTGGAATACACCGGCAGCGTGGTGCGCTCTCTCAGCATGGAAGAGCGCATGACCATCTGCAACATGAGCATCGAGGCCGGGGCGCGGGCCGGGATGATCGCCCCGGATGAGAAGACCTTCGCCTACATGGAAGGCCGTCCTTACGCTCCGAAAGGCCGTGACTGGGAGGAAGCGCTGGAATACTGGAGATCCCTCCCGAGCGATCCGGATGCCGTCTATGACCGCGTGGAGATGCTGGATGCCTCGACCCTTGAGCCGTATGTCACGTGGGGAACCTCGCCGGAGCAGGTGGCTCCCATTACGGGCTGCGTGCCGGATCCTTCCAGTTTTGAGGACGAGACCGACCGCCGCGCCGCGGAGCAGGCGCTGAAGTATATGGGTCTTGAGCCGGGCACTCCGATGCAGGAGATCAAGCTGGACACGGTTTTCATCGGGAGCTGCACCAACGGGCGCCTGCAGGATCTGCGGGCGGCGGCGGCCATTGTCAAGGGCAAAAAGGTGGCCCCCGGTCTGCGGGCGCTGGTGGTACCCGGTTCCGCTACGGTGAAACGCCAGGCTGAGGAAGAGGGATTGGACCGCATCTTCCGTGATGCGGGGTTCGAATGGCGCGAGGCGGGCTGCAGCATGTGCCTGGGGATGAACCCCGACATCCTGCAGCCGGGAGAGCGGTGCGCATCCACCTCCAATCGCAACTTCGAGGGGCGGCAGGGCAAGGGCGGGCGGACGCATCTGGTGAGCCCGGAGATGGCTGCGGCCGCCGCGATCGCCGGACATCTGGTGGACGTCCGGGACTGGGATATCTGAGGAGTCAAAAGAGAGATGGAACCCTTCACCAAGCTGACCGGCATCGTCGCTCCGCTGGACCGCGTGAACGTGGACACGGATCAGATCATCCCGAAGCAGTTCCTGAAGCGTATCGAGCGCACAGGGTTCGGGCAGTTCCTTTTCTTCGACTGGAGGTATCTTGAGGACGGCAAGACGCCAGACCCGGCGTTCGAGCTGAACCGGCCGGAGTATCAGGGGGCCACCATTCTGGTGACCGGCCGCAACTTCGGTTGCGGCTCCTCGCGCGAACACGCTCCCTGGGCGCTCAAGGACTACGGGTTCAGGGCGCTGATCGCGTCGCAGTTCGCGGACATCTTCTACAACAACTGCTTTAAGAACGGCATCCTTCCCGTGAAGCTGGAAGAGGACGTGGTCCGGCGTATTATGGACGCAGCCAAGAGCCAGCCCGGCTACCAGCTTACCGTGGACCTGGAGTCGCAGACCATATCGGACGGCTCCGGCTGGAGCGTGAGCTTCGAGGTGGATCCATTCCGTCGCCACTGCCTTCTGAACGGGCTGGACGACATCGGGCTGACGCTGCAGCACGAGGACAAGATCGCCGCCTACGAAGCCCGCCGCCCGGCCTGGAAGAAGGGAACAAAGGCGGCCGCCTAAAGGCTCTTATCAGGCCGAGGAAATCTCAGCAGCCCTGCGTCGGGCAACGCCGGCGCGGGGCTGCCTGTCAGCGGACTGTGGAGCCGATGTCCAGCCGCACCACGGTAACGGCCGGATCCGTCTGGGAGGGCCGGGCCAGACAGATTCCTGTGCGCCCCGCGCGCGTCACCGGTATCTCCTCTCCCGTGGCCAGCACGCGCGCCCGCACCGGCAGAGCGGAAACGCCCCGGATGGTCAGACCATCCTCCGGCCACTCGAACACGTGCAGATAAAGCGTGCTGCCGCGCCGTGTGCAGCGGACTCCTTCCTGAAGGCCTTTCAGCATCCCGGCCGATGTTCCGTAGATGGCCTCACCGTTTGCCTGCAGCCACCGGCCCATCTCCAGCAGGCGCTCTGTGATGGCCTCCGGAAACGTGCCGTCCGCTTTTGGCCCCACGTTCAGCAGCAGGTTGCCCCCCTTCCCCGCTACGTCGCAGAGCAGCCGGATGAGCTGGGTAGAGGACTTCCAGTCCGTGTCATTTTCCGCATATCCCCAGGTGTGGTTGATGGTGATGCAGCTTTCCCACAGGCGTCCGTCGGGGAAGCCCTCCGGCGGAACCTCCTGCTCCGGGGTGCCGAAGTCGCCGCGGAAGTCTCCCTCGCGGGTCATGCCCTGCATCCCTTTGCGGCCCTTGTCCACCCGGTTATTGATCAGGATGTCCGGTGCCATGGTGCGGACGTAGTTGTACAGGTCCACCCCGCGTTCGTGTGTCCAGGTGTCCTCCCATTCCCCGTCGAACCACAGCACCCGGACCGGACCATACCCTTCGATTAGCTCCCTGACCTGGCCTTTCATATACTGGACGTAGCGTTCGAAATCGGCTCCTTCCGCAGGCCGCGTGTCCCAGGCGCGCCGGGGCAGATAGTCGGGATGGCTCCAGTCCATGATGGAGTAGTAATATCCCAGAGGCATCCTCTGACGCCTGCACTCCCGTGAAAGCTCTCGCAGTGCGTCGCGCTGGAAGGGGGTAGCCTTTGAAATGCTCCAGTCCGTCAGCGCACTGTCCCACAGGCAGAAGCCATCGTGGTGTTTGGATGTGATGATGATGTAGCGCATCCCCGCCTGCCGGGCGATTCTCACCCACTGCGCGGCGTCGTAGCACACGGGGTTGAACCGGGCCGCGAAGCGGCGGTAGTCGTCAATGGGCATCCGCTTGTTGGTGAGGTACCATTCCGCCGCTCCCCGGGTGCCATCCAGCAGGGTGGAATCGGCCGGAACGGTGTAGACTCCCCAGTGGATGAACATCCCGAAGCGCGCCTCCGTCCACCAGGCCGCACGCCGGGCCAGATCCGCATCAACAGCGGCGGAGGCCGGGCAGGAAAGGGCCGCCATTGACGCAAGCAGGATCAAACCTCTTCTCACACTCGCCTCCCCAAGGGCAATCTCTGCGGGAAGCTTCGCCCTGGACACTTGGCAGTTCCTTCGGTGGATTTTTGCCCCATTTTCCGTTGACAGATGCTCCCGGATGCTGTAGTATTGCCTCGCCCGGGCGCGGGATCGCGGCAGCCGGGCACAAAAATCTTGTGAGAGGCGGCCGCCCCGTGATGCCTCTGCGGCAGGGCGGCGAGGAGGGGGTATGAGGCCGGACCCGGCACAAGGAGGAACAGGCATCCGCGGCCATAGCCGCGCGTTTACGCTGATCGAGCTTCTGGTGGTCATCGCGGTGATCGCCATTCTGGCCGGGATGCTGTTCCCGGTATTCACCAGGGCGCGGCAGACATCACAGAGGGCGCGCTGCCTGTGTAATCTCAGGCAGCTCGGATGGGCAGCCGCGATGTATGTGGATGACTGGGCCGGCATCCTGCCATATCCGGGTGGGGAAGACCTGGCGCTCAGGACGGCGAAAGGTTTCCCCCTTCCGGCCTGGGACGAGTTCGTGAACGGAGGGCTGGACATCTACCTCAGAAGCAAGTCCGCCGGGGACACAGTCTGGCGCTGTCCGCTGGGTAAGAAGCCTCTTACCACAGAACCGGTGGGCGGGCGCTCCAACAGTCTGGGCCGCAGCTATGCCTTCAACGACTTTCTGCGGCCCTTCAACAGGGGACGCAACTTCTGGGAATACCGGGGGCTGCGCGCGTCGGCCGTGGAGACCCCGTCACGCACCATCCTGATATTTGAGGGATATCAGGATTACACGAACGAGGTCTACTGCTACCGGAACGGTTCGCCGGTCATCGAGGGGCCGGAAGGGCTGCCTGTCTGTATGCACAACGGGAAGATGAACGCTGTCTTCTGTGACGGGCACGTGGAGACCGTCTTTCCGCCCGACACCTGGGCCGCGGGGCGCTGGGGGCGATACGTAGCGAAGCCGAACAGCTTCGTGTTCTATCGTGTCCGGGGTGGCTGGACCGGGCCGATGCCCGATCGCTGGGCCCCGTTCTGGCCGTACGACAAGTATCTGGTGGATCCGGCCCCCTGACTCGGCGCACGGACCGGGCGATGTGGAAGAATGAAAATGTTGCAGGCCGGTCTGGACTTGCAGACCTGCGCCTGCTACAATAGAGGCGGTGGGCCGCTGAACCTGCGGTTTAGAACACAGTCTGGACTTTACGCTGAGAAGACAGTAAAGACACCACAGAGCCGGCGGAGAGTCTCTGTTTCTAACCGAGGAAGCTTTCCGGCCTACCGCCTTCTTTTTTGACGGCGATAGGCAGGGGCGCGCTCCGTCAGAACGCGCCCCTGGCCGTCTGGCTACGGCTGTTCCTTCTCTTCTTTCTCGTTCTCCAGGTAGCGCAGGAACCGGCCGGGCTTCACCACCAGCGCCCGTCCCGCCCCGCGGACGTCCAGGAGATGGTTGTCGCTGGAGACCAGATAGTCCGCGCCGGCGGCAGCGCACTCCAAAAACTTCTGGTCCTCCGGATCCGCCGCCCGCTCTGGCACCGCAACCGGCTCAACAACCTCCGCAGTGCTGAGGTACTGCTCCACCAACCGGATGAACTCCGGCCGGGCTCCGACCTGAGCCACCAACCGGCGCAACTCGCGCGCGACGGCGGGAGTACAGAGGTGCCGCAGTTTGCCCTGCATGCACATCCTGATGATGCGCGCGGACGCGCTGGACGGATTCCAGCGAGCGGCGAGAAAACAGTTTGTGTCCAGCACCACGCGGATGCGAGCGTCCTGCTCCAACCTTTCGGCTTCCGGAACTTCGTCCTGTTGGTCAAAAGGGCTGGCCATCCTGCCGGACTACCAGCCCCCACCAGTTATCTCTGTCGGCGAGAACCCGCTACCGGGTGAACCTCATCACGCCCGAGTCGTAGGGCAACTCCAGAATCAGGTTACCATCCCGGAAAAGATAGCTGTGGATCTCGCCGAC
>JBBFLP010000013.1:6036-12464 GCA_037478975.1 Armatimonadota bacterium | reverse complement strand
AGGATGCCGCTCCGGTCCAGACCCGGCAGAGAGTCGAAGGGGACAAGCACCTTCACTGCCCCTTCAGACTGTGGACCCAGTTCACCCCGGTCGAACAGGAAGACGAGTCCCAGCTTGTAGACGGTGAACCGTCTGGCCTGCGCGGGAGTCAGGCGTTGCCACTCTCCGGACGCGATAGCGGAGGGCGGCGAAGGACGCCTGCGCAGCTCGTGGATGATGGCCTCGGATGCCTGACCAACCCCGTCCACTCCCTTCACGAACAGGTCCGCCAGCTGGACCGGCCTGACCTGCCCCCGGACGCTGCCGTAGGTAATGGCGGTGAAAGTGGTCGTGCCATGGGCGCCGCCGGTGAATGCGTAACGCTCGACGTAGCCGCTGCAAAGGGTGTTGGAATCCAGAGAGACGGTGGGGATGACTTTGAGTTCGAACTCCGCCTTGGAACCCCTCTGCCTGAGTGCCGGTATCGCCTGCTGTGCTTCCCTGCGAAACGCGTTGAACTCGGCTTGCTCGGCGGCGCGGCAGGCCGCATTGGCGCGGGAGGAGACGCTTCCGTGCGATCCGAAGCGCGGATACTCCACGCTGATTTTCCACCAGCCCGGCCGCACCTCCGTTTTCTTCGCCAGAACCTCTCCTGCCGGGACGAGCAGGACGCCTGCTGCGGCCAGCAGAACGGCCCCTGAGAACTTGAATGCGCTTTTCAAGAGATAGAACCTCCTTCCCACACTGCACGGTATGCTGCCGGAGAGCTTGGCTTCCCGGAGCCTCACGCAATTACTGGCTGCAAAACGTGCGGATGGGGCCCATTGGTTCCCTCGCTCTTAAAAGTGACTCCCGAGAATCCTTCTTCAGTGCCCGAGACTACGTCGGTTGAGCCGTCCAGCGGAGCCGGACGTGTCGAAACCACAGACATCAACCTGCGTGGTCTCGACACGCGACCCTGCCGCGACGCTACTCGATCAGCCTACGGCGCAAAACGGGCCGCCCCGCCGGGGCGGCCCCTGTTGCAATGGCGACTTTGGAACTCGCGGCGGCTCCCGCCGGGGTGGAGGAGGACTCAGAGACGGGCGATCAGGGCGTCGGTCATCTCGCGGGTTCCTGCCGCACCTCCCAGGTCGGGTGTCAGTGATTCTCCGTCGCGCAGGAGGCTCAGGACGGCCGCGTTCAGCCGATCTGCCGCCTCCTTCTCGCCGATATGCTCCAGCATCAATCTCGCGGAAAGGATCAGCCCCAGCGGATTGGCCAGGTTCTTCCCCGCGATGTCCGGAGCGCTGCCGTGAACGGCCTCGAACATGACCGTCTTCTTCCCGTAGTTGGCGCCGGGCACCACACCCACCCCGCCCACAAGCCCGGAGCAGAGCTCCGAGACGATGTCCCCGTAAAGGTTCTCCATCAGCAGGACATCAAAGCGGGTAGGGTCCACAACAAGCTGCATACAGACGTTGTCAATGATCAGCTCGTTATACTCGATATCGCCGTACTCCCTGGCCACCTTGCGGGCGCACTCCAAGAACAACCCGTCCGTCAGCTTCATGATGTTCGCCTTGTGGACGGCTGTCACTTTCCGGCGGCCGTGAGCACGGGCATACTCGAACGCGAAGCGGGCGATCCGGGTGGATGCCTTCTCCGTGCAGATCTTCAGCGACTCGGCAACTCCCGGCACCACAAGATGTTCCAGCGCGGAGTAAAGCCCCTCGGTGTTTTCCCGCACCACCACGATGTCCACGTTCTCGAAGCGTGACTTCACCCCCGGAAGGCTTCGAACGGGCCGAAGCGAAGCGTACAAGTCCAGCCCTTTTCTCAGCGTTACGTTCGGGCTGGGGAAACCGCCACCTATGGGGGTAGACGCCGGGCCTTTCAGAGCCACCCCCAGCTCCTTGATGCGGTCCAGCACCTCGTCCGGCACCGGTTTGCCGTGCTTTGAAAACGCCGCCGCTCCAACCTCCAGCGGCTCCCATTCTATTTCGACTCCCAGACTCTGGATGACCCGGACGGCCGCTTCTGTGACCTCCGGACCGATCCCATCCCCCGGGATGAGCGCTATCCGCTTTGCCAAGTGCTGTCCTTTCTCCACTTTGTCACGGATTCGCGTCCGTGACGTCCTCAATGATGGGTATGACGGGCGCGACCGGCGCCGATGCGGGGGCATCCGCCTTGACGGGCTCGCCGGCTGCGGGCGGCTGTGGCGCCGGCGGGCTTACCGGCTGCTCGGCCGCTACGGGCTCCACCGGAGCCGGAGCCGCCGGCTGCGTTGGCGGAGCTGGCTCAGAATCGCTATCGGGAGCACCCGCCTCCCCCGCGATCAGAAAAGCGGGCGGGGGAGCCTCCACGGCATACTCCCAGCGCACCGCCGCATTCACCACATGTCCTGCGGGAAGCTCAAGGTGCTTCCCTTTCACGAACAGGCCGCCCACAGCGCCGATGGGGCCGAGTACGGCCACACCTCCCACCGCTGCCCCGGCGGCATAGCCTACCCGCTGAAGCTTTTCGCGGTCCCACGGCATCAGGTCTATCATCTTGCCGTCCACCGCGCGCACGCTGCCGAACTGCAGCGAGATGCGGCCGCTCCGTCCAAAACTCCCGGGCCTTCCGACATCGGTGATGATGGCCTCCACGCGTTCTCCCTTGCGGATGATCAGTCGCGTGCCCACCCAGACATCCTCAGTCACCGTGAAGGCCACCCGGTCGCCCTCGGCGGCCTCACGGGTCGTCAGAGGCGCTTCCAGGGCAAGAGGCACCACCGTCCCCTGGGGAAGACGCACCAGATCCGCCGCATGCCCTAAAGAGGGAAACAGCAGGGCGGCCATAAACGCAAGCATCCTTGCTCCGGTCATACTGAGAACTCCTTTCCTTCCGCCGGGCTCTCCTGCCTTCAGCGGTCGGCCAGTTGCTGATCCTGCGGCTCGGCCGACAGTTTCCAGCGCAGCCCGGCCAGCTCCAGCAGAGGCTGCAGTTCCACCGTTCCTTCAAGGGCGCCGGCCTGCACCTGCCAGCCGGTGCGTCCATCCTGCTGGCGGGCTACCCGCAGCCCGAACAGCGACCGTCCCTGCGGGCCGGAATAGATCAGAATGGTCTCTCCCGTCTGGCTGTCCACCCGCCGGAGAACGCGGTTCATTCCCCGATTCGCCGGGATGCGTGTATAGAACCCGATGATCTGCTGGGGATCAGCGCTGCCCGCAACACTCATCTGCACGAAATTCACCTGCCGGACCCCTTCCAGAGCCCGCGAAATGTTCTGCAGCACGGTCTCGCGCCACTGAGCCGGCGTCTGCTTGAGCATAGCCCGGGCGAGCTCCGAGGCATACGGAAGCAGATCCTCGGAGGTGAGCGTCAGCTCAACCTCGACACTTCCTCCAGGATAGTAGGGAATGGGTGGAGGAGTGGGAGCAGCGACAGTCTGCGGCGTCGCTGCGGTGGCCACGACGGTAAGCGGCGCGAGCAACGCGGCCAGCATCAGACCCGTCAACAGGCTTTTCAACCGCTCGGCACCTCCTTCGCAGGGCTTTGCGGCCCGCCCGGCGGACGGGCCGTTATATTCTACCCCTCAGGCAGGTCCGCGACAACGATCAGGCGCCCCTCAGGATGCGGTCTCGGGCAGCTCGGATGTGCAGTGCGGACAGCGCCGCGCGGCCAGAGCAATGGACGAGCAGCAGAACGGGCACTCTTTCTGTGTCGCTTCCTGCGTCGCCGACATCCTGATTCTGTTGGTCGCCTTCACCACCAGAAAGACCGCCCAGGCGATGATCAGGAAGCTGATGATGGAGTTCAGGAACAGCCCGTAGTTCAGTGTGGGCGCTCCCGCCGCGCGCGCCGCCGCCAGCGACTCATACCCCTTGCCCGACAGGTCTATGAACAGGTTGGCAAAGTCCACCTTGCCGAGCAGAAGGCCGATGGGCGGCATGAGAACATCCTCGACGAAGGAGTTGACGATCTTCCCGAACGCCGCTCCGATGACGATTCCCACCGCCAGATCCACCACGTTCCCGCGGGCGATGAAGTCCCGGAATTCCTTGAGCATTTCCAGCCGCTCCTCTCTCTCCAGCGAAGTGCTCTTCGCAGGAATGATTCCCCCAAGTGTTCTTCTCCGAGCTTCTCCGCACAATCCTGCCTGGCGCTGAAAAGATGCGACGCGGCAGGAAAGATGGCCGGAGATGGAGAAGCAACTGGTTGCTACGGCCGGCTCCCTCCGGCGCGGGACCGGCCGCCGGAGGTGACCCTGCGATGGCTTCTCAGGATGTTTCCGGGGGCACGGGCGGCTGCCCCCTCGTTGTGTGCCTTGCGGACGAGCCCGCCCCGAACGCGGGCCGGACATCGGCCTATCATTCCTACCTCGTTGAGATCCTGCAGCACGCAGGACTGTATTTTTCCACCGTGCCACCCGCAGACCTCCCATCGGCTCTACCGGATGCGTCTATCCTCGTGACCTGCGGCGAGGCAACTCCGCCGGACGATGTACGTGAGGCGATCCGCGAATGGGTTCTGGGCGGCGGAAGCTGGATCAGCATCGCCGGACTCTGGAACCTGGAGGATCTCCTTGGCGTCCGGCCCCGGCCTCCCGTCACGCAGTCCTCCTTCGCAGCCGGTGCGGTCTCTATGGGTGAAGGCTACCTGCAGCCTGTGGCTAAAGCGCATCCCGTGACCGTAGCCCTGGATGGCCCGCTCCACTTCTTCAACGGACGGGCTGTGGAAGAGGCCGGTTGCCGGGTGCTCGCCCGGGCGCTGGACGCCCATCGCAGGGGAGTAACGGGACCGGCCCTCACCGAGAACCGTGCCGGATCCGGGCGCTGTCTGCTGATCGCGCCGGATCTGACCGGCACGGTGGTGCGCATTCAGCAGGGGGTGGCTATCACCCGCGACGGAGTTCCGGCGCCAGACGGCTCGGCTCCGGTCTCGGACGGGGTGCTGAAGAGCGACGACGGTCTGGTTCTGGACTGGGACTTCGACCGTGATGAGATCCCCGGCGTCCCCGGGTTGCGGGCTTTTCTCCGGCCGGTAGCCGACCTGTGGCGTGACCTGCTCGTCCGCGCCATCCTGGACTGCGCCGCAGCTTCAGAAGTCGCTCTTCCACTTGTGTGGTTCCATCCCGAGGGACGGGAGGCCGTGGCTCATATGTCCAACGACACGGATCTGAGCGATCCAGACTGCGCAGAGGAGATGCTGAAAACGCTGGCGGAAGCGGGCATCCACAGCACGTGGTGCAACATCCTGCCGCCCTATCCGCCCGGCATCATCGAGCGCATGAAGCAGGCCGGTCACGAGGCGGCCATGCATTACGATGCCATCTCGGAGGGGCGCGGCTGGAGCTGGGAGGAGTTCCTGCGGCAGCACTCCGGCATCAGCCGGGCTCTGGGCGAAGCGCCGGTCAGCAACAAAAACCACTATCTGCGGTGGGAGGGCGACACGGAGTTCTTCGAGTGGCTGGCCGCGGCAGGCGTCACGCTGGACCAGAGCAAGGGGGCGTCCAAAACCGGGGCGGCCGGTTTCAATTTCGGCACCTGCCATCCCTACTTCCCGGTGGCGCCGGACGGGCGTCTGCTGGACGTGCTGGAGCTGACGACTCCCACGCAAGACCTGGTGGTGTTCGCCCCCGAGGAGCTGGTGGACGCCCTGATTCCCCGCGTGCGGGAGGTCTACGGGGTGTTGCATCTGCTGTTCCATCCCGCCCACATCAAGAAGCCGCCCGTCCGCCAGGCGCTCCTTTCGGCCGTGCGTAAGGCCCGGGAGGCCGGTATGGAGTGGTTCACTGCGGCCGAGATTTCCCGGTGGGAGTGCGCCAGGCGGCAGATACAATGGAGCGGCTATGCATCAGGGGATGGCAGGGTTTCCGTGCAGGTCGCGGCGGGAACGCCTCTTGAACGTGCCGCGCTGATGTGGCTGGCTCCCCGTGGCGGTGAAGCCCTTCTGGACGGCGAACCCTCTGCGAGCTTCGTGACGGAGCGGTGGGGGCGCCGCTTCGCGGGGTGCATTGTGGACCTGGAGCCCGGACGTCCGGTGCGCTTCCAGCTGCGTGGATGAAGGGAGACAAGCGAATGCCGCCTGCGCCGACTGACACCAATATCAACACGGACCCCTCGCAGATCCCGGCCATCGCCGGAGGCGAGCCGCTCTGCCGCGACGGCTTCCAGCGCCGCCCGAGGTACGGGGACGAGGAGCTCCGGTTGCTCAAGGAGGCGCTGGAGCAGCAGACGCTTTTCTACGCTCAGGGGCGGATGGTGTCCCGGATGGAGGAGCGCTTCTGCCGGATGATCGGCAGCCCGCATGCCGTGGCCACCAGCAGCGGGACCGCTGCCATCCACTGCGCGCTGATGGCCGCCGGCATCTCGCCGGGCGATGAGGTGATCACGTCACCCATCACGGATATGGGCACGGTGGTTCCCATCCTCTGGCAGGGAGCCATCCCTGTGTTCGCCGATGTGGATCCGGAAAGCTGC
>JBBFLP010000013.1:0-5936 GCA_037478975.1 Armatimonadota bacterium | reverse complement strand
GCGCAGATGGAGAAGCTGGAAGACATCGTGGCGCGGCGGCGCAGGTGGTGCAGCGGGTTGCTTGAGGGATTGCGAGGGGTTCCCGGGATCCGCCTTCCCCGCCCCACCGAGGGGTGCGATCCCAGCTGGTGGTTCTTCCCCATGCGTGTGATCCCGGAAGAGATCGGCTGCGGCCCTGACGAGTTCGCGGCCGCTCTTCGCGCGGAGGGGGTTCCCGCAAGCGCCCGCTACATCGGACAGTGTGTCTACGAGTATCCTCTGTTCCGCGATCACAGCGCCTTTGAGAGAGGGGCGCACCCGTTTTCGGCTTTCAATTACCACAAGGGCCTGTGCCCGGAGGCGGAGGCGTGGCTTGAGACGGTGGTGAACATCGCCATCAACGAGGCCTACACGGCGGCCGACCTGGACGCCTGCGTGCGGGCTGTGAGCCGCGTGGCGCGCTGGTTCGCCGCCCGTCCGGCCTCGGGCTGAACGGGCCCGCATACGTCGCATCAGCCTTCACCCACGCATCCCTGGCTTCCCCGGTGTCCGGGGGTGCCTCAGGGCAATTCCGGTATTTCTGCCGGTTTTTGCCGCCTGTGCCCTATTCCGGCGAACAAATCGCATTGCAGAAGCGTCTCTACGATATCCCTGCAGACGGGATGTCTTCCGGCCGAAACCTTTTCAGGCGGCGGTCCGTTAGACTTCCTGAGAGTTGAGGGTGTTTGACGAGCGCAACCGTCGCAGTAGTTGCTCAAACGTCAGCGGCGCTCGTGGAATATTGCAGGCAAGTGGCGCAAGCAGGATGCGTGGTTGGCTGGCCTTGACGGAAGCGAGCTGACGGAACAAAGGAGGATGCGCAGATGAAAAAGCAGCGTGAAGAGTCAGAGATCCTCCTCTCGCCCGGTGGACTCAGAAAGCTCAAAGATGAGCTGGAGCGGCTGAAGACGGTCGATCGCAAGCGTGTTGCCGAGAGGATCCGCGACGCTAAAGGTTTCGGGGAGTTCCTTGAGAATTCCGAATATGAAGAGGCCAAGAACGAGCAGGCCTACATTGAAGGACGCATCGAGGAGCTGACGGCCATCCTCCGGCACGCGTCTGTCATTGATGAAGAGGGCATCCCTGTGGATCACGTGGGCATTGGCTCGGTGGTCCGGGTGCGGGATTTGTCCGCGATGGAGGAATGGGAGTGCAGGGTCGTGGGTTCCTTTGAAAGTGACCCGTCCGAAGACTGCATCTCCAACGAGTCTCCCATCGGGGCGGCCCTTATGGGATGCAAGGTCGGTGACGTCGTGGAGGTGCGCGTTCCGGCCGGGACTCTGCGTCTTGAGATCATAGATATCCACCGGTAGTCCGGGCGCTCCGGCGTCCGGCCCAGGGGCAAGGACAAAAGGGCCCCGCGAGAGGCTTCCGGCTTCCCGCGGGGCCCACGTGTTTCTGTTGAGAAACTTCAGATGGTGACGCTCTCGACGGGTTCGGAGCGTCCCGAGGCCATTGAGCGGTCAATGGCCGACAGGACGGCCACGGGAGTCAGCATCTCCTCCGGTGTCAGGTCGTTCTTGCCGGTCTTGATCATCCGCAGATACGCCTCCAGCCCCCGCAGATACAGTCCGCGGTAGTCCAGGCGGCCGTGCAGGGAACCCTTTTCCCCGTAGAATCCCCATCCGAAGCCGCCCTGGTATCCCTGCATCAGGTGAAGAGTGACGCACGGACCTCCATCCGCGTACATCACAGTGGCCAGATGACTGTTCCCCGTGCCCCTGTGGAACGTGACACTCTCAGCGCCGGGCCCCAGAGCTCCGACCATCATCTCGCACTGGTGCACCCCGTAGAAGAATACCCCCCCGTGCTCGCTCTCGATGTTGCAGGGGCCAGAGAAATCGGCAGCCAGGATAGGCTCCAGACGCTTCCGCGCCTCGATCACCCGCTGGAAACCGTGCGCGTAACGCACGCACGAATACGATGTGACGATGACCTTCTTCTTTCGCGCCAACCGAAGCAGCTCCCGCCCTTCCTCTACAGTGTAGGAGAACGGCTTGTCCACGAAGACGTGGATCCCTGCCTCCACCAGCGGGGTGGATGCCGGGACGTGGTACTTCGCGTGGCGATGGTCCACGATGGCGGCGTCTATCTTGCCGATCATCTCCTCCGGACTCTGGACGATCTCGGGGATCAGGCACCTCTCCGCCACCTTGCGGGTGTGTTCCGGTTCCTCTCCCCAGAGCGCCACCACGCGCGCCCCGGCCAGTGTCTTGCGGACGTTCAGGATCTTCGCGAATGCGGCGGTGTGACTGTTCTCGCTGCCGACGATGCCGATGCGTAGCATTACTTTTTTGCGACTCCTCGCGACTATAATCTCTATACGGAGAAGATCCGGCCGAAAACCGGCCTTCCCGTCTCACTCCCCGAAGAAGTATTTCAGCACGGCTCGCGCCACTGCCTGCCCCACCAGCGACTGGAATGACGCCTGCTTCAGCAGCTCCCGCTCGAGGGGATTGGTGTGGAACAGGATCTCGATGAGGCACGAAGGGCAGCGCGGCGCATGCAGCATCCTGAGGCGGTGCCAGTGCTCCCGGACGCCCCGGTCCTGGACCTCGGGATACACAGTGCGGATGGCCTCCAGCACGTGATCCTGCACCTGCTGCGCCAGACGCTGCGAATCCTCCAGACGGTAGGGCAGATTCGCCAGTTCCTCCGGGGAGAGATGCGTCCGGCCCGTGTAAAACGTCCACGTGCCGCCACCCGGCGTGCCGTCCGCAGTGGCGTCTGAGTGCAGCGCCACCAGGCAATCGCATTCCAGCCGGTTCGTCAGGGCCGCCTCAGAGTCCAGATCGGAAGGCGCATCCTGCGACTCCCGGCTGATGAACGCTTCCACCCGGCCGTCCTCGGCCAGAGCCTTCCAGGCTTCCACGGCGAATAACCAGAGGTTCTTCCCCTCGTTATAGATCTCCCGCCCGTCATCGTCCAGGATACGATTGCCGTACTGGCACGACGGATTCAGCATCACCCTCGGCCGCCGCAAATCTCCCTCCCTCTGCATCAAAGCGGGTTCACCGGCTGCCCGTTGCGGCGCACTTCCCAGTGCAGATGCGGGCCAGTGGACCACCCCGTGCTGCCCACCCTTCCGATGACCTGTCCCTGAGACACCTCCTGGCCCACCCGCACCGACACCGACGAGCAGTGGGCATACAGCGTGGAGACGCCGCCTCCGTGGTCTATCGCCACCGTGTAGCCGTAAGCGTCCATCCATCCGGCGATGATGACCGTGCCCGCGGCCGCGGCCCGGATCGGCGTGCCGCTTGGAGCGGCGATGTCCACGCCGGTGTGCAGCTTGGTCTTCCTCAGGATGGGATGGTAGCGCATGCCGAATCCGGAAGTGATGCGGCCGCTGACGGGCCGGATGAACCCTCCCGTGAAGGCGGTCGCCAGTCTGCGCCTGCCTTCCGGCGTCTCCTGCATCCGCTGGATCATCACCGCGATGCGCTGGGACTGACGGATCAGCTCGTCCAGGTGCCTCTCATAGGCCACGCGATCCCGCCGGATGGCGTCATACTGCGCCCGCTGCATCCATGCCAGTTCACGCTCCTGCTGCTCCTGCAAAGCCAGCCGCGCCTGCAGCCCGTTGATCTCCATGACCTTGCGGCGCTGGGCTTCCTGCCGGCGCCGGATCTCGTTGCGGGACTCCCGGATCTCCTCCAGCAGGCGAAGGTCGCTCTCGACGATCTGCTGGATCATCTTGGTGCGGGTCAGGGCACCCCATGTATCCTGGGTGGTCACGAGCGCCACCAGATAGGTGGGAGGCGGACACTTGTAAGCATCCTCCAGCCTCTGCGTCAGCGCGCGGCGCTTTTCATACAGGCGGGCCTCCATCCGAGCGAGCTCTCCCGAGATGGAGTGGAGCTGTCCGCGCGAGCGATGCAGCTGCCTCCGGGTCTCCGCCAGACTCAGACGAGTGTCATTCAGTTGCCGCTGCGTCTGAAAGAACTGAGTGCGCGCCATCCGCTCGCGCCGCCGCGCCTCCGCAAGCTGGGACCGCACCGCCTGTATCCGCTGCTGAACGGAGCCCAGCTTCCGGTTGTATTCCGTGACGCTCTGGGGGAACGCGACCGTCGAAAGGGTCACCAGACCGGCCGCCACCGCCACCACGTGGCGTCTTGCCATCATTGCGCCGCCGCCTCCAGGGATCCTTCCTTCAGATACCGTCTGATGGAAAGATAGCTGGACAAGGCCCCGAGCCCCAAGCCGGCTGCCATCAGCAAAGCGGCAAGCTGCCACGGAGCCACCCCGCTATCCAGAAACCGCGTGATGCTCTGCAGATCCCCCGTCAGCGCCTCCAGGTAAGCGCCAGCCAGCCGGATGAGCAGCAGCGCCAGCACCGCCCCCGCTCCGGCCAGCAGCATTCCTTCCAGCAGGAACGGAAACCGGATGAACGAGGGCCTTGCCCCCACCAGACGCATGATGGAGACCTCGCGCCGCCGGGCGTAGATGCCCAGACGGATGGTGTTTCCGATGATGAACGCGCTGCCCAGGAACAACACCACCGTGGCCACCGCACCTGCAATGCCGACCACGCGCGCCAGTCCGGTGAAGAAGCGGACCTCGTTCTGCCGCCACAGGATGTCGTCCACCTCTGGCAGGTTGCGGATCCGGTTCTGCAGATCCCTCCCCATCCGGGGGTCAGACATCCGGATCTTGAAGGAATCCAGGGCGGGATTGTAGAGCACATCATCCATGCTGATGTCCTGCCCCAGCGAGCGTTTGAACTCCTGCCACCCGCGCTCCTTGGAGATGAACGTCACGCTGGCGACCCCGGGCAGGGCAGCCAGAGTCTGTTTCAACTTGCTGACCTGTTCGGGAGGAGTGCCGCGCCGGACGTAGACGGCCATGTCGAACTCCTGCGGCAGCTTCTCGCAGGCACGGTGCACGGCGATGGCTGTGAGGGCGAATCCGGCGGATATGGCCAGGCTGACCCCTGCGGTCAACACGGCGGCCAGCGCCATCAGGCGGTTGCGCCGGATGTTCGCCAGCGCCTCCAGCACCAGGAACTCAACGCTGGACGGATTCAGCATGGTAGTACGCTCTCTGCTCGTCGCGCGCGATGCCGTTCAGATCCAGAGCGACCACCCTCCTGCGCATCCGGTTCACCATCTCGCTGTCATGAGTGGACATCAGCACCGTGGAGCCCCGCAGGTTGATCCGCTCCAGCAGTTGCATGATCTCCCAGGATGTATCCGGGTCCAAGTTGCCCGTTGGCTCGTCCGCCAGCAGAATGGGAGGATCCGTCACCAGAGCCCGGGCGATGGCCGTCCGTTGCTGCTCCCCGCCGGAAAGCTGGGACGGGAAGGAGTCGCAACGGTGCGTCAGCCCCACCAGCTCTAGGAACTCCGGCACCCGTCTGCGGATCTGGCGGGCCGATGCTCCAGTGACGCGGAGCGCGAAGGCGATGTTCTCCCACACCGTCCTGTCCGGCAGCAGGCGGAAATCCTGGAACACCACTCCCACCTTGCGCCGCAGCCGCCAGACCTCGCCTTCCGGGATGGCTCCCACGTCCTGCCCGTCCACCAGCACGGTCCCCTCCGTTGGGACCTCTTCACGGTAGATCAGTTTCAGCAGGCTGGACTTCCCCGTTCCGGTCGGCCCCACGATGAAGACGAATTCCCCTTTCTCCACACGGAGGTTTATCCCGCGCAGTGCTAAAACTCCATTGGGATAGATGAGGGAAACGCCGCGGAACTCGATCATGACAGCCAGGTCAGTATGCCAGATTCCCGGATGCCCGTCAACGCGCAGCAGCCGGATTCCGGCGCGCCTCGCCAGCAGTGCCTCGAGACACTCCGGATGACGCTGCAAACCCGTCTCATGCTGGGAGCAGCCGGCGGAGCGGCGTTCGGCGCGTCACAGCTCATGGTGGATTACGGCGCGCTGGTGTGGCTCTCCTTCGTGCTGCTGGGAATGGC
>JBBFLP010000012.1:19552-25595 GCA_037478975.1 Armatimonadota bacterium | reverse complement strand
CAGGTGCTTTCGCAGCAGCACGAGCTGGCGCAGATTGACGAGCAGTCCGAAAGCCGCTCCTACCAGGTCATGGACCGGGCGCTTCCTCCCGAAAAGCCGGCGCGTCCGAAGCTGCTTGTGAATCTTGCCGTCTCCCTCATGCTGGGGGTGGCTCTGGGGGTGGCGGTGAACATGATCATCTCCGAGCTGCGTCCGGCGTGAGCATACCGTCCCCTGCCCGGCCCATCCGGATCGAGCGTGTCATCGCCCGTCTGAACATCGGCGGGCCGGCCCGTCACACCATCCTGCTCACCCGGCATCACCGTGAAATGGGCTTTGTCTCGGAGCTGGTGTCCGGACGGGAGTCACCGGGTGAGGGCAACATGCTCTGGCTGGCAGCGGAGAATGGAGTGGAGCCGGTCATCATCCCCGCCCTTGGACGGGAACTGTCGCCTCTGCGCGATCCGGCCGTGCTCTTTGCGCTCTATTGCCGCTTCCGCAGACTGCGGCCGGACGTGGTGCACACGCACACCGCAAAAGCCGGGGCGGTTGGGCGCGTGGCGGCCTGGCTCGCGCGCGTTCCAGTGCGCATACACACCTTCCACGGGCACGTGTTTTCCGGGTATTTTTCGCCGGCGAAGACCCGGTTCTTCATTGAGCTGGAGAAGCGTCTGGCGCGCATCTCCACCCGCATCATCGTTCTGGGGCAACGGCAGCAGGAGGAGATCCTGGGACTGGGCATCGGCCGGCCGGAGCAGTATGTGCAGGTGCCGCTGGGACTGGACCTCTCCGCGTTCCTCAAGGCCGGGGAGCACGCAGGGGAGCTAAGGAGTGAGCTCGGCATCCCGCAGGATGCCCCGCTCGTCGCGATCGTGGCCCGTCTGGTGCCGATCAAAAACCACAATGTGTTCCTACGCGCGGCGGCGCTGGTATCGGAACAGCTTCCCGATGCGAGGTTCCTGATCGTGGGCGACGGGCCGGAGCGGGCTCGCCTGGAGGCGCTGACGGAACAGATGGGTCTCCGGGAGCAGATCCTGTTCCTGGGATTCCGGGACGACCTCCCGCGCATCTATGCAGACTGCGACGCGACGGCTCTTTCATCCAACAATGAAGGGATGCCGGTGGCGCTGATCGAGTCGCTCGCCGCCGCCACGCCTGCTGTGGCCACGGATGTAGGCGAGACGCGCGCGGTCATCTCGGACGGAAAGAGCGGTTTCGTTGTGCCACCGTCGGATCCCGGGGCTCTTGCCGGGGCTTTGCTGGAACTTCTGGGCTCCCGCGAGCGTGCGAGGGAGATGGGATTGGCCGGCCGGAGTCACGTGTATCCTCGCTTCTCCATCGAGCGCCTGGCTTCGGACCTGGCCGGGCTGTATACGTCGCTGCTGCAGGAAAAGGGAATGCGATAATGGTAGAGGTACGGGGGAGTTCGGGCACACTACGATCCGCGGAAAGGCAGGCATCCTGAATGCGCGTTCTGGTTACGGGGGGAGCGGGATTCATCGGCTCGCATCTGGTGGAAGGATTGCTCAGAAAGGGATACGAGGTCACCGTTGCGGATGACCTCAGCACCGGAAATCTGAGCAACCTGGAGGCGGTCCGGGACCAGATCGAGTTCCTCCAGGTGGACCTGGCGGATCTGGAGCAGGCGCGCATCGCAGTGCGGGGAGTGGACGCCGTCCTTCACGAAGCCGCCATCCCGTCCGTACCCCGTTCGGTGGCGGATCCCATCGGCAGCAACCGGGCCAACATTGACGGTACGCTGAACACCCTGGTGGCAGCGCGGGACGAGGGAGTGAAGCGGTTTGTCTATGCCGCATCTTCCTCCGCTTACGGTCAGGGACCGGAGCTCCCCAAGGTGGAGACTCTTCCCCCCGACCCCATCAGCCCGTACGCCATCGGTAAACTCACAGGCGAGTTCTACTGTCAGGCCTTCTACCGGCTTTACGGCCTCCCCACCATCTGCCTGCGCTACTTCAACGTCTTCGGTCCGCGTCAGGACCCGAACTCCGAGTACGCGGCCGTGATCCCGAAGTTCATCACGCGGCTTCTGAAAGGCGAGCGGCCGGTCATCTACGGGGACGGGGAACAGTCCCGCGATTTCACCTACGTGGACAACGTGGTGCACGCCAATCTCCTTGCCCTGGAAACCGGGAGGGGCTTCGGCGAGATGATGAACGCGGCGTGTGGCGAAAGATTCACCCTGAACGAGCTCTTCCGGAAGCTGTGTGAGATCATCGGTGCCGATTGCGAACCGGTGTACGAGGACGAGCGGCCCGGGGACGTGAAGCACTCGCACGCGGATATTAGCAAAGCCAGAAGCCTGCTGGGCTATGAGCCGTTGGTCAGTTTCGAAGAAGGGCTGCGCCGGACCGTGGCCTACTTCCGCTCCTCGATGGAGGCGGCGTGCCCTTGAGCGTTGAGTCCATCTGGACTTCTATGGCGCTGACAGGGGGAACGTCCTTCCTCCTGGGGATTGTGCTTACCCCGATGGTCATCGGGCTGGCGCGCCGCGCCGGGCTGGTGGCGCGGCCCCGCGCAGATCGCTGGAGCGTCAGGCCGACAGCGCTGATGGGCGGAACGGCCATCTTCGGCGCATTTGCCGGCAGTCTGGCGCTGACCGGCCGCCCTTTTCCTGATCTGATGGTCCCTCTGGCAGCGGGCGGCCTGATCTTCCTGGTGGGGCTGGTGGACGACCTGCGAAGCCTGCGCCCCCAGCATAAGTTGCTGGCTCAGGTGGCGGCCGCCTGCATCCTGGTGGCCGGAGGAGTGCACTTCGGAGTGAACGGCGGCGGCGCGTTGGCGTGGTTGGTCACCATCCTGTTTGTGGTGGGAATCACGAACGCGCTGAACCTGCTGGACAATATGGACGGTCTGGCCGCGGGGGTCGCATCGGTAGCCGCTCTCGTGATCGCAGCGGGTGCGGTCCAGGCGGGTAGCGGCCCGGCCGCGGTTGCCGCCAGCTCTCTGGCAGGAGCGACTCTCTCGTTTCTGGTTTTCAACTTCCATCCGGCGCGGGTGTTCATGGGGGATTGCGGCAGCATGTTCCTGGGACTGATGCTGGCGGCCCTGTCCATCCAGGCATCCGTTGCCGCGAGTACAGCCGCTGCCTGGGCTGTGCTGTTCCCGTGCGTGGCGCTGGCCGTGCCCATCTTCGATACCACCTTCGTGACCGTAATGCGGAAAATGCATGGCCGGGCGGTCTCTCAGGGAGGATGCGATCACACCTCGCACCGTCTTGTCCGGCTGGGACTGTCTGAGCCGCAGGCCGTTCTGTTGCTGTGCGGAGTGGCGTTGGTGACCGGCGCTCTGGGTGTGGCTGCGATGCGCTTCCATATGCCGATGCTGCTGGTGGTAGGGGCGCTTGCCGCGGCCTGGCTTCTGATGCTCGGCAGGCTGCTTGCCCGGGTGGAGGTGTACTCGGCTGAGGAGACCTCCGGGGAACCTGCGGGAGCAGTTGTGTTCGCGCAGAGATTGCACAAGAAGCAGACCGCGACGGCGCTGGCCGATGTGTTGCTGGCGTTCGCCGCTGCGGTTCTGGCAGTGGAAGCGTCGGGATCGGGCTACACGCCGGCGGCGCGCTGGCAGGTGGCCCTGCTGGTGGGCGGCAGTGCGGCCGGGCTCGCCCTGGCCGGCGTCTACCGCGGCGTCTGGCGGCATCTGAACCTCGCGGCGTTCCTTAGACTGATGATGGGATGCGTCCTGGGCGAGGGTTTCTCCCTTGCTGCGGTGCTGGTAACGGGATTTGCTCCGGGACTCATGCCTGCAGCCATTCACGCCGGGATCCTGCTGCTTTTGTTGAGCGGATCGCGCGCTTTTTATCTTGCGTTGTCGCGGCTGCTGCCAAGTCCGGAAGGGTGGTTACTGGTGGCTCCTCCCGGCGTGGACGGAAACGGAGCCGATGCAGTCGCGCGGGCTCGTGGCCTTACCGGAACACCCGCAGGCGTCTTGACCCTTGATGTCGAAACCCTCCCGCGCTCGCTGACGGAACTGGAGCGGCTGCTCAGTGAGACCCGGCCGGGAGCGGTGCTGGTGGCCTCGCCCCTTCTCAGGGAAAGTGTGGAGGAGGTCTGCCGCCGCAAGGGGGTTCGATGCTTCAGCCCTGAGGAGATACGCGGGTGAAGGTTCTTGTGACAGGCGGGGCGGGCTTCATCGGATCGCATCTGGTGGACAGATTGCTGGAGCGGGGAGACACGGTCACCGTCCTGGACGATTTCTCAACGGGGAGTCGCGATAATCTGGCGCATATTCCTTCAGCGGTCCCTCTTCGCGTGGTGGAGGGCTCGGTCCTTGACGCGGAGCTTGTGGCTTCCCTTGTCAGAGAGTCCGGTGAAGTCTACCACCTGGCCGCAGCCGTGGGCGTGCGCCGCATCCTGGACCAGCCGCTGCAGAGCATCCGCGTCAATCTGCGGGGAACCGAAAACGTGCTGGATGCGGCGTCACCCGGACAGAGGATTCTGGTCGCTTCGACATCGGAGGTCTACGGGAAGAACTGCTCGGACGCCCTGCGGGAGACCGACGACAGCATCATCGGGGCCACCAGCGTCACCCGCTGGCTCTATGCCACCAGCAAAGCGATGGACGAGTTTTGCGCCCTGGCGCATCACAGGGAGCGGGGCATAGAGACGGTCATCGTCCGCTTCTTCAATACTGTGGGGCCGCGGCAGACGGGCACCTACGGAATGGTCCTGCCCAACTTCGTCCAGAAAGCGCTCCGAAACGAGCCCATTCCCATCTACGGGGACGGACGGCAGCGCCGCAACTTCACTTACGTGGGCGACGCGGTGGAGGGGATCCTCCGGCTGATGGCAACCCCGGCCGCCCTCGGACAGGTGTTCAATATGGGCGGAAGTGAGGAAACATCCATTGAGGAGCTGGCGCGGCGCGTACGCGCAGTGTGCCGTTCGCGTTCTCCGTTGCAGTATGTGCCTTATTCGTGCGCTTATTCGGCAGGGTTCGAGGATATGCAGCGGAGGCGGCCGGACACCGGCAAACTGCGAGAGACCATCGGGTTCGCACCCGCTACGCCGCTTGACGAAATCATCCGCCGCGTGGCGGAATACTTCCGCTCCCGGAATGGAGGGTCCTAGCAAACCGTGAAAGCACTGATTCTGAGCGGCGGCAAAGGCACCCGCCTGCGCCCCATAACACATACCAGCGCCAAACAGCTGGTGCCTGTGGCGAACAAGCCCATCCTCTTCTACACCATCGAGGCTGTCCGGGACGCGGGGATCACGGACGTGGGGATCATTGTGGGAGATACCCATCAGGAGATCCGGGCGGCGTGCGGGGACGGGTCGCGCTGGGGAGTGAAGATCACCTACATCCAGCAGGAGGCCCCGCTGGGTCTGGCCCACGCCGTGAAGATCGCTCAGGATTTCATCGGCGACGATACGTTCGTGATGTATCTGGGCGACAACCTCATCCGGGACGGCATCACGGAGCTGGTGGACCGTTTCCGCGCCGAGAAGCCCAACTCGCAGATCCTGCTGGCGCACGTGCCCAACCCGGGAGCCTTCGGGGTAGCGGAACTGGACGGCGAGCGGATCGTCCGTCTGGTGGAGAAACCGAAGGAGCCGAAGTCCGATCTGGCGCTGGTGGGGGTCTACATGTTCGACTCCACCATCTTCGAGGCGGTGAACGCCATCAAACCGAGCTGGCGCGGCGAGCTGGAGATCACGGACGCCATCCAGTACCTTGTGGATACCGGCCGGAACGTTCGGGCGCACATCATCAAGGGATGGTGGAAGGACACCGGCAAGCGCGAGGACATGCTGGAGGCCAACCGTATCGTCCTGGAGGATCTGGAGACCCGCATCGAGGGAGATGTTGACTCCGCGTCTGTCCTGCACGGGCGGGTCAGCATCGGAAAGGGCACGCGCGTTGAGCGCAGCACCATCCGTGGCCCGGTGATCATCGGGGAGAACTGCGTCATCACCGACGCCTACATCGGGCCGTTCACATCCATCAGCGACGGATGCGTGATCACCCGGTGCGAGATTGAGCATTCCATCATCCTGGAGGAATGCCGCATCGAGGATCTGGGCGTGCGGATGGAAGACAGCCT
>JBBFLP010000012.1:15309-19452 GCA_037478975.1 Armatimonadota bacterium | reverse complement strand
TCCGGGGAACTGACCAGCAGGAACTTCAGAGGCTGGAGGTTGGCGGCCGAGGGTGAGAGGCGCGCCAGTTCCACCAGCTCACGCAACGTCTCCACAGGCACGCTGCGCTCCTGCCGGAAGCGCCGGTAGCTCCGGTTTCTCAGGATGAGGTCTTTCAGCGACTCCTTCATAGCCTCCTCTGCCGCCACCCCTGCCGCGCTGGCTGCCGGATCACGGCCCGGCGACCGGCGCCGCAGCACCCCGGAACATGGTCAGGAGCATGACGGTATCCTCCTCGGCCTGGATGGCGTGATTCAGCCCGGGCGGCATGAAATACCAGCTGCCCGGAACTGCATCATGCCACTGCTCTCCCAGCAGAACCTTTCCCTTTCCGGAAAGGATATGGATGATGGCCGGCATGCTGCTGGTGTGCTCAGAGAGCGCTTGTCCCCCTGCGAAACCAAACAGAATGACCTTCGCGAACTTCTCGTCCACGATCGCCTTGCTGACGATCCCGTCCGATGCGAACTCCGCTTTCTCGTTCAGATTGTACGCAAGTGTTTGCACGTCCTTCTCCTTCCCAGCCCGGAGCCTGCCCGGGCGGGCGCATCACCGCCTTCGTGGCGGATGTTCAGAATGTCTCCGGCAGGCCGCCGGACTTGTTTCTAAAATGTGCGATTACAGCCGGATCCTCCTTGATTCCCGTCAAGTCCCGCAAACCTCGCAGAATTACCTGTTTATCTTCAATGTCGCTAACCGGAATCTGCGGGTTATTGACGATTGGCTTGCGTGAATGTTACGCTGGATGAGGAAGAGCGTGACGGCAACTCACCGGCGCTCTTCCCGGTACCATCCCGGAGCCGCCGTTGCCTTACGTAACTTTCCGTGCCTGCGAAGGCGGGCGGCATCCTGCGAGGCAAGAAGGAGACAGAATGAGAACAGTAAAAGCCTGCGTGGCTCTGGCCGTCCTCGGGGCAGCCGTTGTCAGTCTGTGGACGGTCCCCGTTTCCGCAAACGTCCTGGTGAACCCTGGCTTCGAGACCGGCAACTATAACGGCTGGGTCCGGGTGGGGCCGTCCGGACAGAGGTTCGACGGCGTTTCCCAGGCCTACTTCGGACCCGCCACTCCGTTCGAGGGCATCCGGATGGCCGGCGCGGCCGCCAACTGGAGCAACGCCAAGGACAAGGCCTACATCTACCAGATCTTCGCCGCTCCCGCCGGACCGGTGACCGTCTCGGGATGGGGACACGCCTGGAACCTGAGCAACGGCCAGCCGGGCAATCCCGCCGACACCCAGGTTCTGATCGGGTGGGATCCTCTGGGCGGCACTGATCCCGATGCGGCAAGCGTGGTCTGGGCGGCGCCGATCCTGGCGGTGAATGAGTGGCAGCAGCGTGTGATCACCGGTATCAGCCCCGGCGGCAACAACACGGTGTTCGCCCGCGTGCGCCACGTCTGGGCCATTGAGTGGAACGCCACTTACGTGGACGCATTCGAGGCGCACGTCGTGCCGGAGCCGGGCGGCCTGCTGGTGCTTGCGGGAGGACTGAGCGGTTTCGCCGGACTGCTTCTCCGCCGGCGGGCGTAGTTCACAACGCTAAAAGCCTGCGATATCCTTCCGCGGCCCGGGCTCCTCGCAGCCCGGGCTTTTTCACGTCCGGGGACCCCGCGTCAGGCAGTGGCAGGAATCCCGCCTGCAGGGGTGCAACTGAATTGGCGCTATGGACGCGAAGGCTTTCCTTGTGGCTTTTATCCTGACTGTCACGGCTCTGCCCGCGCATCCCGAGCAGGGCGAGACGCCTGCGGGGTTGCCGTTTTACCCGGACGTTCCGCTGATGCAGACGGTCTCCGAGGAGCGCAGGGAGATCTGCCCGGGCCTGACCCACATCCACCGCGTCACGGCAGACCCCATGAACATCAATGTCCTGCTGGTGGATCTCACCGTGCCCGGAGTGTCGCTGCGCACGGGGTTGTCTAACGATGTGGTGGCCGGGGTGGAGACGGTGCGCTCCATTGCGGAACGCCACGGCGCCACGGCGGCCATCAACGGCGACTACTGGGGCCCGAGCGGCATCGAACAGGGGTTGACCGTCGTTGACGGAGAGATCGTCATGGCTCCGAAAGCCCGGAGCGCGTTTGCCGTCCTGAAGGACGGCCGGGCCGTTATAGACCGCTTCACGGATCAGTGGACCTGGCAGGCGCGTGTGATCGCGCCGGACGGCAGCGAGCATCCAATCACGTTGATGAACAGCGAGATCCGCGACGACTGGCTGTGCCTCTACACCTCGCGATTCGGACTTTCCACCCCGGGCAACACCGCATCCCCCGTCACGGAAGTGTTCCTGACATCCTCAGGCCTTGTGACGGACATCGTGACGGACGGGCCGCCACGGCGCATCCCTAGGGACGGACGGGTGCTGGCCGGGCGTGGCAAGGCGGGAGAATGGTTGCGCCAGAAGGCCAGACTCTGGCAGGTTATGCGGCTGGACCTGCGCTCCACCCGGCCGTTGGACGACGTCTGGCAGGCCATTGGCGCCGGTCCGCTCATCCTGAAGGACGGCAAGTTCCATCAGGACTCGCTGAAACCGTTCCCGGAGGGGGAAGAGTTCACTCCGGACTGGAAGAAGGAGCATTATCTGCTCCGGCAGCCGCGCTCCGCCGTGGGGGTCTCTGAGGACGGCAGGAAGGTGGTGCTGATCACCGTGGATGGCAGGCAGCCGGACTTCAGCCTGGGCATCTATCAGAAGCAGATGGCCGACCTGATGCTGGAGTTCGGAGCCAGCGACGCGATGGACCTGGACAGCGGCGGATCCGCGACGATGGTCATCGAAGGGAAAGTGGTGAACCATCCCTCAGACGGAGCCAACCCCGATGGCACGGGCGGCCGTGAGCGGGCCGTGGCGAACGCGCTGCTTGTCTTCTGCGGCAAGGGGGCTAACGGCGGTCCGTAATATAGACCAGCGTCCCTTCCGGCACCAGGTCGAACAGCTCGATCACATCCACGTTCCGGAGACGGACGCAGCCGATGGATGCGGGCCGGCCGATCAACTCTTCGGCCGAAGTGCCGTGGATCCAGATGCCACGGGAGCGGCTGGTGCGGTTGTGCTCCTCCAGCCCCTCCAGTTTCAGGGCGCGTGAGGTGATGTAAACCTTCCGGGATCCTCCCTCCTCGGAGATGGGCGTATCCGTCGGCTCGCCTCCCTTCAGAGGTTGTCCCGGCCGGGCGCTGGCGCCGGATTTCTGCCAGATGCGATGCAGCCCGGTGGGTGTCCTGTAAGACCGCGGCTCGGCCCCGACGCCGTACTTGGATGTGGAGACCCGCCAGCTCCGCTCCACCCGCTCTTCATCGGCGAACAGCAGCAGCCTCTGGTTGGGGATGTCCACCACAATCGCCCGGCTCTTGCCATTCCAGCCCCCCTTCTTCAGGGACTGAAGCGCCTCCCGCACACCAGCTGTCACCCGGGGGGAGGCCGGGGCGCTACCCATCAGCCTTTCCGCCCCTTCTGCCGCAATGGCCGCGGTCAGAACCAGCACTGCCGCCAGGATGGCCGCCCCCGTGGGCATCATCACATCCCGGGCGGCAAGCACAGCTCGTCGTGCAGTTCCACGGGGATGGAGCGGCTCTCGGAACGCAGCGGGGCCAGCTCGCCCGCCCGGACAAACGGCTCGATCATACGGGACAGGATGCCGTGCATATACGCCAGGGCCACCCCGTAGTTGGTCACCGGCGTCCCGGACTCGCGCACCGCTTTCAGGCTGTCCGCAGAAGTCGCGGGATCCAGCGTGCAGGCGGCGCAGCGGACGACCAGATCGTAGCCTTCCACTCCCTCCAGCGTCGCCCCGCCGCCGGAGGTCGAGAACTCCAGATCTCCGCCCACCCACTTGCGCAGCAGGTTCGGCACCTCCACGCGCGCGATGTCATCCGGCTGGACGTGCAGACCGCACGCCTCCGCGATCAGCACCCGGTCACCGGGCTTGAGATCGCTGATGGCCTCCGCTCCGCGCACATACAGGTCCAGCTCGCCCCTCTGGCGCGAAAGCAGGATCCGGGGAGTGGTCAGAGGAACGTCATCGGGCAACAGATCCAGAACCTGTCCGAACACGCTTGAGTCCGCTGCCACCAGGTCGGGACGCTCCGTGATCTCTTCCCAGCGGCGGCGCAG
>JBBFLP010000012.1:11559-15209 GCA_037478975.1 Armatimonadota bacterium | reverse complement strand
GAGAACCGGATCTTGGAGAGCAAGAACTTCTCGTAGTCCGACCAACCCAGCGAGGCATCAATCACCACCACCGCCAGATCAATGCGCTCCAGCAGCGCCTTTGCCTCCGCGGCGCCGGCGCCCAGTGCCCGCTCGTCGTCCAGACCGGGTGGAACCAGCAGGTTGACGTTGCCGAGCCCTTTCAGTTTCACAGGGGCGTTCGCCACCGCGGCGGCGCTCCGGGGAGGCCGGACTTTCCCGCCCAGCGAAGCGGCCAGGTTGGTCTTGCCCACCTTCCTGCGCCCGAAGATCCCGATCATCAGATCCTTCTTATTCTTCTTCGTCTCACCCATAAGAACAGCGTCTCTCCATCGTGGTCCGGCACGCCTGTCAGCCGACGCTGGCCGGCGTCTGCTTCTTGGGGGAGTCCCCCCGCCCGGTGGCGACCCGCCGCCCTATCGCCAGAATGCGCGCCTGCAGGCATCCGTGGCATAGCGCCGGGTCTTCGCCCACACATCGCTTGTTGGGATAGATCTCGTACTTTTCCCTTCTTCCGGGAGGAGTATAGTTGGGCATGACCACATTCGCCCCCGCCTGCAGGGCCTTTTCCCGCCCGTACTCGTCAATGGAGCCGATGGCGGTGGTGGCGGGTATAAGCGCGTTGCGCGTCAGAATCCGGCCCAGGGCGACACACTTCAGCGACATCTCCAGCGTCCCGCCCGGATGATTGCCCAGGGGGGTGTCCGGATGGGGGATGAACGGCCCGATTCCCAGCATATCCGGCTGGAACTCGCGGGCGAACATCAGGTCGTCGGCCAGATCGTCCGTGGTCTGCCCCGGGAGCCCCACCATAAAGCCGATCCCCACCTGATACCCCAGCGCGCGCAGATCGCGGATGCAGCGCAGGCGGTTTTCCAGCGTAGACCCGGTCTGCATCTCGTCGAACAGCCGGGCATTGACCGTCTCGTGGCGCAACAGGAACCGGTCCGCCCCGGCCTCGCGCCAGAGGGCATAGTCCTCATAAGGCCGCTCGCCGACGGAGAGCGTGACCGCCATATCCGTCCGGGACTTGATGGCGCGCACCACCTCAGCCAGCATAGGGCCGGTATACCAGGCATCCTCCCCGGATTGCAACACGGCTGTCCGGATGCCCCGTGAGTCCAGATAGACCGCCAGATCCACGATCTCTTCCGGAGTCATCCGGTAGCGCTCCAGCTTTGTATTGTCACGCCGGACGCCGCAGTAGGCGCAGTTCTTCCGGCAGTGGTTGGAGAACTCGATCAGGCCCCGGATGTGGACCTCGTCGCCCACCTCCCGCGCGCGCACCCGGTCCGCCGTCTCCAGCAGAGACTGCACCTGTTGCGGGTCCTGCAGCTCCAGAAGGCTGCGGACCTCCTCTCTTGTCAGGTCTCCGCTGGCATCAGCGCGCTGAAGCAGTTCTTCCAGCCGGGAGGCTTCCACGGAGCGCTTTCTCCTTACAGGTACACATCCCGCTCGCCCGCTTCCAGACGGGCCAGCATCTTCTCGGTGGTGCGGCGCAGATTCTCTGGAAGAGCCTTCAGGCTGGCGGCGATCAGCTCCTCGCCGGCCCTCCGCGTCTCCTCGTCGGCGTAGTCCAGCAGATACTCCTTCAGGCTGGCCAGCGCGTTCGGCTGGCAGATGTCGTGGATCTTGCCGCTCTTCGCCAGCGCCATAAAGCGATCCCCGGTGCGCCCGGAGCGGTAGCAGGCGGTGCAGAAGCTGGGGATGTACTCCCCTTTCACAAATGACCGGACCATCTCCGCCAGCGAACGATGGTCCTGCACGGTGAACTGGGCCAGGCGGGTGGGGGCCAGCTCTTCGTTGTCCCCTCCGGCGTATCCTCCCGGGGTGGTGCGGCTGCCGGCGGAGGTCTGGGATATGCCCAGGGCGAACAGCTCGTCGCGAAGTTCCGGCGCCTCTCGGGTGCTCAGGATCATTCCCGTATAGGGCACGGCCACGCGCAGAAGCGAAACCACCTTCTTCAGCTCATCATCCGTCAGGCGATAAGGCGAATCGGTGGACAGCGGCGCCCCTTCTGCCGGCTCCAGGCGGGGCACAGAGATGGTATGCGGCCCGACGCCGTATTTCGTCTCCAGATAGCGCGCGTGGGCGAGCAGAGCCACGATCTCGAAACGCCAGTCATACAGGCCGAAGAGCACCCCCACGCCGATGTCGTCAATGCCCGCCTCCATCGCGCGGTCCGGAGCCGTGACGCGCCAGTCGTAATGGGCCTTCATCCCGCTGGGATGCACCCGTTTGTAGGTGGGCCGGTGGTAGGTTTCCTGGAAGACCTGATACGTCCCGATCTGGGTGGCCTTCAGACGCCGGAAATCCTCAACGGAAAGAGGAGCGCAATTGACGTTCACACGCCGGATGCTCGCGCCGTTCTCCCGCACGCCGTAGACGGCCGCCACCGCCTTTTCCAGATAATCTATGCCGCTGGTACGCGGATCCTCCCCGGCCACCAGCAGGAGGCGCTTGTGACCTTGACGCAACAACGCGCGCACCTCCTCGGCGATCTCCTCCGGCGTCAGTGCCTTGCGGGGCAGACCCTTGTTCGCGTGGCGGAAGCCGCAGTAGAGGCAGTTGTTGGAGCAGAAGTTCGAGATGTAGAGCGGAGCAAAGAACACCATCCGCTCGCCGTAGATCTGCTTCTTGATGGTGTGCGCGGCATCGCGGAGCCCCGCCAGCACCTCCGGGTCATCGGAGTAGGCAAGCGCGGCCAGCTCTTCCAGGGTCAGTCCCTGCGCAACCTTGCCGTCCTCCAGCGCGCGAAGCGCGAAGTCCCGCGAGCGGCGCCGTCCCTCCTCCAGGATGTTCTCGACTTCCGCGTCGCTCAGAATGTGATCAATCTTCTCTTTGATGATGGTCTGGGTCTGCATGGCAGATTCCGGCTGGGCCGCTCTCCGGAGCCCCTCCGGCTCGCTCCGGCGAATGTCAGAAAACAGCTCGCAGTCGTTTCCTTCCTTTCCTCAACTTACATTATAGCGGCCGCCGGGCCGTCCCCGCGCGGCCGGGCGCTTTCAGCAAATGCACCCTATTTGCAAGTCTTTGCGCCGGGAGAAGGGGGCGGGCCTCCCTGGCCCCGCCCCCTTTCCGGATGGCGGGAAGCGGGAGAACGAGGCCTAGACCAGGCTCTTCTCCTGCTCCTCCTCGATCTCAAGATAGGGGCTGCGCGGCGTGTAGTGCGTGTGCAGCAACTCGTGCGACTTATGCCCCAGAGGCTCGCCCAGGAACTCCCGGTACAGCTCCTGGATCGCCGGGTTCTCGTGCGACTTGCGCATCGGCATGTCTTTGTCTATTGCGTAAATCGCCTGCGCCCGCTTCATACGGATCTCAGGCGTCGTGGGCTGCGGCTGTCCGCCGCCTCCCAGACACCCGCCGGGACATGCCATCACCTCGATGAAGGTGTAGTCCGCCTCGCCGGACTGCACCATGTCCATCAGCTTGCGCGCGTTGGCCAGCCCGTGGGCCACGGCGGCTTTCACCTGCACGCCGTCCACGTCCACCACGGCCTCCTTCACTCCGTCCATCCCGCGGACCGCGGTGATGTCCAGGCTCGGGAGCTCCTTGCCGGTGATCAGCTCGTAGGCCGTGCGCAGAGCGGCCTCCATGACCCCTCCCGTGGCTCCGAAGATGACACCCGCCCC
>JBBFLP010000012.1:9266-11459 GCA_037478975.1 Armatimonadota bacterium | reverse complement strand
GCCAGCGCCCCGAACATCTGCTGCGGGCTCTTGCAAGTGGAGAGGTGCGGCAGCAGATCGGGATAGAACACCTCGATGAAGTTGATCCATCCCGGGCTGCAGGAGGTGATCATCGGCAGCGTGCCGCCCTCCTTGATCCGCTTGATCAGCTCGGAGCCTTCCTCCACGATGGTCAGGTCCGCGCTGAAGTCCGTGTCGAAGACCTTGTCGAAGCCCATCTGGCGCAGGGCCGCCACCATCTTGCCGGTGACCGGCGTTCCCGGCGGCATTCCGAACTCCTCGCCGAACGCCGCGCGCACTGCGGGAGCCGTCTGCACGATGACGAACTTATCCGGATCCCGGATGGCTTCCCAGATTTGCTCCGAGGGATTCACCGTCTCCAGCGCGCCGGTCGGGCAGTGAGCCACGCACTGGCCGCAGTAGACGCAGGCGGTCTTCGCCAGCTCCATCCCGAACGGCGGGCCGATCTCTGTCTCCCAGCCGCGGTTGGAGGTGAAGATGCACCCCACGCTCTGGATCTCATGGCACACCCGCACGCAGCGCTGGCACAGCACGCACTTGTCCGGGTTGCGGATGATGGACGGCGACGAGGTGTCCGGATCCAGGTGGCGCTTCTCGCCTTCGAAGGCGATGTGGCGGATGCCGAACTCCTTGGCCAGCTTCTGCAGCTCGCAGGTCTGGTTGCGGGAGCAGGTGAGGCAGTCCGTGGGATGGTTCGCCAGCAACAGCTCGGTCACGATCCTGCGCGCCTCGCGCACGTTCGGGGTGTGGGTCTCCACCACCATTCCCTCCGCCACGGGCAGAGTGCAGGCCGTCGGCAGCACGCGCTGGCCCTTAACCTCCACGACGCAGATGCGGCACACACCCTCCGGACGGAGGTCCGGGTGCGCGCAGAGCGTCGGTATGTAGATCCCCGCCGCAGTGGCGGCCTGGAGAACGGTCTGGCCCTCCTCCGCCTCCACCGGGCGGCCGTTGATGGTCAGTGTTACCTTTGCCAACTCAGTTGCTCCTCTTTCACGGAAACTACGCTGTCCATCGGGCAGACCCCCGCGGGACATCTCTTTTCCACTACGTGCGCTCTGAACTCCTCGGGGAACAGCTCCATCGCGGAGAGCAGCGCCACCGGCGCGAACTGTCCCAGACCGCACCGCGACGCCAGGCGCATGTTGATTCCCACCCGGCGGACCATGTCCAGCTCCAACTCGTCACCCTCGCCGCGCGTCCATCCGTAAACGATGTCCCGAACGCGCTTGCAGCCTTCGCGGCAGGGAACGCACTGCCCGCAGGACTCGTGCGCGAAGAACTTCAGGCAGTTCGCCACCACGTCCACCACGCACCGGGTCTCGTCCATCACGATCAGCGCGCCTGCTCCCGGCGAGAGGTCTTCGAAGGCGAACTTCCTGTCGAAGCTCTCCGGTCCGATCATCACGCCGCTCGGACCGCCCACCAGCACCGCTTTTATGTCCGCCCCGGAGCGCGACCCGCCGGCGATATCGAACAGCACCTCCCGCACCGTGATGCCGAACGGCGCTTCGATAACGCCCGGAAGCAGGATGTCCCCGCACGGCGAGAAGATCTTTGTCCCCTTGCTGAACTCCGTTCCGATGCCCGAGAACCAGTAGGCGCCGTTGGAGATGATGGGCGGCACGCAGGCCAGAGTCTCGACGTTGTTCACCAGCGTCGGCATCCCCCACAGGCCGTGCGTCACGGGGAACGGAGGCTTCAGGCGCGGCTCACCGCGGTGCCCCTCCAGCGACTCGATCAGCGCCGTCTCCTCGCCGCAGACATACGCCCCGGCGCCTTTGTAGACCGTGATGTCGAAATCGAAACCGGAGTCGAAGATATTGGACCCCAGCAGTCCCATCTCCCGGGCCACGGCGATGGCGCGCTCGAAGTTCTCGACCGACTGCCGGTATTCTCCACGGATATATACGTATCCGTGCCGCGCCCCCACCGCATAACCGGCGATGGCCATGGCCTCGATCACCGAGTGCGGGTCACCCTCCATGATCAGGCGGTCCTTGAAGTTTCCGGGCTCGCCTTCGTCCGCATTGCAGACGACCACTTTCTCCCGCCCGGGAGCATCAGCCACCGCCTCCCACTTGAGAGCGGCAGGGAAGGCGGCTCCTCCACGCCCACGCAGCCCGGACTTCTTGACCTCCTCCACCACCTGCATCGGGGTCATTTCGGTCA
>JBBFLP010000012.1:0-9166 GCA_037478975.1 Armatimonadota bacterium | reverse complement strand
GCCTTCACCCGCGCATAGATGATGCCTTCGGGATAGACCACCATCGCGGGACCGTGCTCGGAGATGCCCAGGCAGCCGGTCTCAACCACCCGGACCTCGTCTTTCAGACCCTTCTCCTCCACCAGCCGGGCAAGCTGCTGAAGCAGGGCGGGGCCTCCCCGCATGGAGCAGGTATTTCCACAGCAGACCAGGACGTGCGCTCGGTAGAATGCCATCTCCTCAGCCCTCCTCCCGGAACTTTGCGATTATGCCGGGTACCATCTCGGGCGTCAGATTGCCGAAGACCTCCCGGTCAATGAGCATCACGGGCGCGACACCGCACAGTCCCAGGCAGGCCACCTCCTCCAGCCCGAACATCCCGTCCGGCGTCACCTCTCCGGGCTTTATGCCCAGCTCCTCCTCCACGGCCTTCAGGACCGCGGCGGACCCGGTGATATGGCAGGGCGGACTGTCGCAGACACGGACGATGTGCTTCGCCGCGCCCTCGATGTCGAACATCGTGTAGAACGTCGCCGTGCCCCACACCTCGGCAAGCGGCATCTTCAGAGCGTCGGCCACCTGCTCCATGGCCCACCCGGTGATCCGTCCCGTCCTGTCCTGAATCTCGTGCAGGATAGGGATCAGATTCGTCCGGGTGTGCTCGAAGCTTTCAAGCGCGGCCCTGACGGCGGCCTCGTCCTGCGCCGAACACGCGCAGGTGTCATTGATCGCCATACCGGTCTTCTCCCTCCATCGTCATGGCGTGGTGGGCATCACCCACAGATTCATCCACGCCGGAATTTGCCGGCGCAGCTCGACCAATCGCGCCAGCAGGCGCCGCGCCTCCGCCCCCGGAGACGCCTGCGTCCGCTGCGCGGACCAGACCGGAGGAAGCCGCCGGCCGCCTCCGGCCTAAACCTTCACAACCGCTCCCACATTGCAGCGCGCCAGACACTCGCCGCACTTGATGCACAGCTCCGGATCAATGGTGTGCACCTCTCGCCGCTCTCCGCGGATGGCGTGCGTCGGGCAGAACTTGGCGCACAGAGTGCAGCCCTTGCAGTGCTCGGGGATGATCTCATAGCGGATCAGCGCCCGGCAGACCTTCGCGGGACACCGCTTCTCGACCACATGCGCGATATACTCGTCGCGGAAATACCGCAGAGTGCTCAGCACGGGATTGGGCGCCGTGATCCCCAGCTGGCACAGCGATGTCCGGCTGATGGAGGCCGCCAGAGTCTCCAGCTTTTCGATATCCTGCAGAGTCCCCTCGCCGTGCGTGATGCGCGTCAGGATCTCCAGCATCCGCTTGGTGCCCTCGCGGCACGGCGTGCACTGTCCGCAGGACTCGTCCACGGTGAACTCCAGGAAGAACCGGGCCACGTCCACCATGCACGTGTCCTCGTCCATGATGATGAGACCGCCCGATCCCACGATGGAGCCCGCCTGCGCCAGCGACTCGTAGTCCAGCGGAATGTCCAGCAGCTCCTTCGGGATGCATCCGCCCGATGGCCCGCCGGTCTGCGCCGCTTTGAACTCCTTGCCGCCGGGGATGCCGCCGCCGATCTCGTAGACCACCTCGCGCAGAGTGGTCCCGAACGGCACCTCGATGAGCCCCGTGTTGTTGATGTTGCCCGCCAGGGCGAACACCTTGGTGCCCTTACTGGTCTCCGTGCCGAAGCTGGAATACCAGAACGGCCCCTTCTCGATGATCGGCGGGATGTTTGCCAGTGTCTCGACGTTGTTGATGATGGTGGGCTTGCCCCACAGGCCCGAGACGGCCGGGAACGGCGGCTTCGGACGCGGCTCGCCACGCTTGCCCTCGATGGAGTGCATCAGAGCCGTCTCCTCGCCGCAGACGAACGCGCCGGCGCCCTTCCGGATCTCCAGATCGAAATCCAGCTTCCCGAAGATGCCCTTACCCAGCAGCCCGAACTCGCGAGCCTGGTCAATGGCGGTCTGCAGGCGGCTGATGGCCAGCGGATACTCCGCCCTCACATACGCGTAGCCCTGAGTGGCGCCGATAGCGTAGGCCGCGATGGCGAGTCCTTCGATGACGCTATGGGGATCGCCCTCCAGAATGGAGCGGTCCATGAATGCGCCGGGATCGCCTTCGTCGGCGTTGATGATGACGTATTTCTGATCGGCCTGGACGTTGCGAGCGAACTGCCACTTGCGCCCGGTCGGGAATCCCGCTCCGCCGCGCCCCCGCAGCCCGGAGTCGCTCACCATTTTGATGACCTCCTCCGGGGTCATGTTCAGGGCCTTCTCCAGCGCGGCATACCCCCCGACGGCGATATACTCCTCGATGCTCTCCGGATTGATGACTCCCAGGTTGCGCAGGGCGATGCGCACCTGCTTGGCGAAGAACGGATGCTCGGAGATGGTGGGAATCTCGTGCTCTGTGGGATCCTTCGGCAGCAGGCGCTGCACCACCCGCCCCTTCAGCAGATGTTCCTCCGCGATCTCATCCACATCCTGAGGCTTCAGCTTGACGTAGAACGTGCCCTCGGGGTAGACGATGAGCACCGGCCCCAGGTCGCACGTGCCCACGCACCCGGTGCCGTAGACCGCCACCTCGGTGTTCAGCCCCAGCTCCTGGATCTTCGCCTCCAGACGGCGCTGGATCTCCTCCGCGCCGGAAGCCACACATGCCGCTCCCGCGCACACCAGCACGTGAGACCTCTCGATCCGCGGCAGCTTCTGCTCGTTCGTCACCTCTGTCACTTCCATGGGACCTGTCGTTCTACCTCGCTTCGCCTGATATTCTCAAGTCCGGACGCTTCCCCGAGCCTTTCCCTCCGCGGCCTCGCGGGGCCGCCGTCTCAACGCGTGATGACGTAGTCTCCCACCACGTGGCCGTTCACGATATGCTCCGCCACGATCCTGCGGGCCTTCTCCGCGTCAATCTTTCCGTAGCTCACCGTCTCCGATCCCGCGATGGTCACCTCCACAAGAGGTTCCTGCTCGCACAGCCCCTTGCAGCCGGTCTGCGTGACCGTCACATCCGTGATCCCGCGCTTGTTCAGTTCGTCCAGCAGGGCGCTCATCGTCTCCCGCGCGCCCGCGGCGATCCCGCAGGTGCCCATCGCCACGGTCACCTTGACGCGCTGCTCACCCTCTCGCACCTTCATCGCCTTGATGGCTTCCTCGCGCACACGCTTCAGGTCTTCAAGCGTCTTCATCCCTGTTGCCCTTTCCTTACGTGCCCTCGTCCGGCCGGGCCGCCTTATGGCCCCCTCCGGACAAACTTCAATCCAGATCCAGCGCTCCGGCGATCCCCTCCCGCAGATGCTCCTTCAGCCACTCCGCCACCGGAGGGCTGGAGAGAGGCACCCCGTCCAGAGCCGCCTTCACGGTGTCCGAGTCGAACTCGAAGCCACCCTTCTCGGAGCGGACCCGCAGGGTGATCCGCCGGTCCTCGTTGCCTGCCGCCAGAGCCCGGATCGTCTCGTGCAGGGCTCCCACGGGGGGGCGGTCAATATGGCTCAGGCCGAACATCGCCTTCACTGTTGTCCCGCCGCCCGGTCTACTCTGCACGTCCAGGCTCCCGCCTGTGGCCTCGCAGTTCGCCGCCAGCAGCGGCAGTCCCAGCCCCACTCTGCGCTCCGTCCGCGTCGTGACGAACGGATCCTTTACGCCCGCCAGGATCTCCGGTGGCATCCCGCATCCGTCATCCCGGACGGTGACCGTCAACGTATCCGCCTGCCGGTCAGCCTCCACTTCGATACCGATGCGGCTCGCTCCCGCGCGGATGGCGTTTTCCGCGATATCCAGGATGTGCAGGGAGATCTCCCGCATCGGCCGGCGCCGGGCAGTCTAGCCCTGCTTGTCGCAGGACTCCAGGATCTTGTCCAGTTTCGTCGTCGTGACCGAACCGTGGGTCACATCCCCGGTCACGATGACCGGCGCAAGACTGCAGGCCCCCACGCACCGCACGGCCTCCAGCGTGAAGCGCCGGTCCGGGGTGGTCTCGCCGGCGCGCACGCCCAGCTTGCGCTCCAGCGACTCCAAGATCTGCTTGGCTCCCCGCACATAGCAGGCGGTTCCCATGCAGACCTGGATCTTGGTCTTACCGGGCGGCACCAGCCGGAAGAAGTGGTAAAAGCTGGCCACGCCATACACGTCCGCCACGGGTACGCCCAGACCCTTCGCCACCGCCACGATGGCCCATTTCGGCAGCCAGCCGATCAGGTTCTGGACCTCGTCAAGGATCGGGATCAGCGGCCCGGGACGCCCCTGGTTCCGCCGGACGATCTCCAGGACCTGCTCTTCGGTCACCTCTTCCACTGTGCTGCACTGACACGGCATCGTCGAATCTCATTCCTCCAGTCGGCGGCCATTCCGGCCGCAGAGTGCCAACCTGATCTCCTCCACCGTCCTCTTCTCCAGCCAGGCCGCCGTCCACACCTGCCCGATCTCGCTCAGGCGGTGGGCATCCGAAGACCTCACCAGGCCCAGTCCGGCCAGCTGCGGATACCGCGCGCGCGCCTCACCGGGCGTCAACGCAGCCGATATCTCCACCCCTTCCAGCTCCAGCCCCTCCGGGATGAGACCCAGCACCCCGATCAATCCCGCGAACGTCTTGTCCACGTGGGACGGCAGAGCCAGTCCCCCCAGATCGCGGATCCGGGCGCACATCTCCTCAAGCCCTGCGTCCGCCGAAGTCGCCAGCAGGCGCGGGTTGTAGCGGACAAACTCCCCGTCCGCCGTCACCACCAGCTGCTGCCCGAAGAACTCCGGCCGGTTGGGCTCGTCCGGCAGGCGGCTCCAGACGAACTCCTGCAACTGTGCGGCCTGCTCCGGCCGGTCGAAGATGCCCAGCACGTGGACCCCTTCGCGCGTCTCGCACTCGATGCCAGGCAGCACCCGCACCGGCGAGCCCCGGGACGCCTCCACACACGCGGCGGCGTTCTCCGCGCTGTTGTGATCGCACACGGCGATCACATCCAGCCCCTGCATCTCCGCCTTCATAACGATGAGCTCCGGCAGCATCTCCACTTCCGCGCACGGCGACAGCGCCGAATGGATGTGCAGGTCCATCCTGCATCGACGGAGCATCGTTGGTCTGCCCCGCCTACTGCGCTCTCCGGACGCCCATCTCCCAGAGCCTTCCGCCCGTCTCGTAGCTGGACTCGGCGCTGGAGAGGATCACCACGCCCTCCTCGCGCGCCTTGGCGAGCACCGGCTCCTCCACTCCTCTTCCCCCGCAGACCACCACGGCAGCCAGCTCCTTCAGGGCAGCCACTGCCACCAGGTTCAGATGGCTCTGCACGGTCAGCCACACCTCGCCGGCCCGAGCGAAGCCCATCACATCGCTCAGCAGGTCCGATGTATACGCGCCGGTCACCTTCCGGCCGTCCGGCGGAGCCGCGCCCAGATCCTTAAGCCCCAGCGTCTCGACCACCGTTTTCAGATCCAGATGCCCGTTGTCCATAGAAAGTGACTCAGCGCTCCTCGGGGAGCGACAGCAGCCGCTCGACCCGCTTCTCCTGCTCGCTCTGTTCGTTCTCCCCGCGATGCATGGCCGGAGGCAGCTTTGCGCTCAACTCTCCCAGCTCCGCGGCCAGCCGCTGGACGCGGGCCCTAAGGACGAACACGCAGTCGGTCTCCACCGCCTCGCCCCGGACGATGTCCTCCGCCAGAGCCTGACAGGTCGGTGCGCCGCACGAGCCGCAATCCAGACCGGGCAGCTCCGCCAGGATCGCCTCCAGGCGCTCCATCCGGCGGATTGCCTCCCGCATATCTCCTGCCAGCGCGAAGGACGCCGACGGCTCGATCGGCACCTCGTGGCGGAAGATCGAGTCTTCCATCGCCCGGACGGCCTCCTCAGGGGTCGGGATGCCCTCTTCAGGCCGCACCTTCTCTGTCAGGATGCGGATACGGCGTCTGGCGATGAAAGAGTTCTCCACCGTCAGCACTCCGCCCACGCACCCGCCGGTGCAGGCCAGCGCCTCCACATAGTCCAGCCCGGACAACCGCCCGCGCTCGATATCCTCGAAAATGTCAATCACGTTGTGGACGCCGTCCACGCTGATCTGGCGTCCCAGGGCCACGGCCTGGTTCTCGCCTCCCGCCCGGGCCCAGCCCACGCCCAGCCCGGTGGCGGTCATCTTCACCACGCCGCTTTCCTGATGCCTCCGCGCCCTGACCGCCTTTGCCAGCGGGCCGAAGATGTCGGCGATCGGGATCGCCCCGTCCAGCGCAGGACCCAGATACCCCACCGGCTCCCGTATGGCAGTCACCTTGGCCGGGCATGGGCTCAGGAAGAAGATCCCGACCTCATCCGGCCGCACGCCGTACTTCTCGGCCGCCTCCTTGCGGGCGATCCTGGCCGCCACCCGCACCGGCGCCGAGACCGGCACGATGTGGTCTATCAGGTTCGGGAACCGCACCTGAATCAGACGTACCACGGCCGGGCACGATGAGGAGATCAGGGGGCGGACAATGCCGCCTTTTTCGATCTCCTGGCGGATCTTGACGGTTACCAGATCCGCCGCTCGCGCCACTTCGAAAACGTCATCGAAACCCAGGTCCAGCAGGCCGTCCAGCACCTGCTGCGGGTGCACGCTGTCGTCAAACTGCCCGTAAAGCGCCGGAGCGGGCAGGGCCACCTTCACCCGGAAGCTGCCGATCGCATCCAGCGCATCCGCCACCGCCGTCTTGGCATGGTTGGGACACACGCGGATGCACTCGCCGCAGTCAATGCAGCGGACATCCAGGATCTCCGCCTTGCCCGCGCGCACGCGAATGGCTTCCGTAGGGCAGTGCTTGATGCAGTTCACGCATCCTTTGCACTTGTCCTGGATCAGCCGGACAGCATGGAATTGGCTGGGTCGCTCCATCGCGAACAGCGTCCCGTTCCAGCCGGTCTCTTTCCCGGGTGGCTCCGCCCTTCAGGCGTGCCTTCTCCGGGGAATCTCCCGGCACGCTTCGCGCCGCCGCCGGGCCGCAGATCGCAGCCGCCCTCAGGCTCCGGCGGACGGTCGCCCCTCCACTGTCAACTTCAGGCGGTGTTGTTGAACACCATCCTCACCGTCGTGCCCTGACCGACCACACTTTCGATCTCCAGCCTGTCCGCGCACCGGTCCATGTTCGCCAGCCCCATCCCCGCGCCGAAGCCCATCTCGCGGATCTCCTCCGGGGCCGTCGAGAAGCCGGGCTGCATGGCCTGTTCGATATCCGGAATGCCCGGTCCCTCGTCCTTGACTGTGATCGTGATCGTCCTGTCGTCCGTTTCCAGTGTCACGTCTGCGCGGTAGGCGTGGATGACAACATTCATCTCCGCCTCGTAGGCCGCCACGCTGGTCCTCCGGATGGTATCCGGATGAACTCCCAGCTGCTGGAGGATGCGCCTGATCTTGCTGCTGACCTCTCCGGCCGTCGCAAAGTCCTGCCCCTCCACGTGGAACGTGTAAGTCAGTCTGGGAGGGGCGTCCTCCAGCATGGTCCTACTCCAGCGCGCCTTCCGCGGTCTTGACCGCCCTGTTGTTCATCAAATCGTTCCAGCCGTGCGCCTCTGCTGTGCCCAGAGATCCCGGCAGCCCGGCCTGATACAGGATGCCGCACGCCTCATACAGCGGATAGCTCGACACGAAAAGCGGCAGGCCCATCTCTTCCGCCAGCGCGATGGTGTTGGCGTCGGGCCTCTTCCCCCGGACGAAGACGATGGCCTTCAGGTCCAGCATCTCTGCCGTGCGCACCACCTGAATAGACTGCAGGCCGGTGAGCAGCACGCTGCCCGGACGTGTGAACGCCAGAACGTCGCTCATCAGGTCGCTGGCCCCCGCATACTCCACCTCTCGTTCCAGGTCGGCATTGCGGGTCAGCACCTCGGCGTCAAGAAGCTCGATTATCTCACGGAGTTTCATTCGACGGTTGGACGAAAGCCTTTCCATCCGGGGCGCGCGCCTGTCCCCTCCGCACGCGCAGGCCGGCCATCCTCTCCCATTCTACAGTCCGGCCGCCCCACTGTAAACCATTCTAACCCATATCTCGTGACTTTTTTCACATTGAATCGCGTCAGCACACGCTCGTCCGGGCCTTTCCGCCTTTCATACTCAATAGTGCCACACGCGGCCCGGCTTTGCAGTAGGCCATTGGTCCTACTTGCGGTCCCGGAAGAGCCATCGGCGGGCACAGCCGGAACCCTCTTCTTTCTGTAAGCAGTAGCCGATTCTGGAGAAACAGCCATGAGAGCTTTGCTGACAGTCTGCCTCGCGCTGCTGGCCGCCGCGGCGTCAGCCGCCGGACCGTCCCGCGTCCTCCTGGTCATCAATGATAACAGTCCGGAATCGCGCTCCATCGGGGCGCACTACGCCGCGAAGCGCGCCCTGCCCGCCACGAACATCCTCCGCATTCGCGTGCCGGACGGCGAGAGGATCTCCCGCGTCGGCTATCACGATAAGATACGCAGGCCCCTCGTGGAGCACATCCGCAGACACCGTCTGGACGGCGTGGACTTCATCGTCACCACCAAGGGGGTTCCGCTGGTGGACGACCGCGGATTCTCTGTGGACAGCATGTTGACCCGTGCCATGACCGGCGAGGACACACAGATGGTGAACCCCTATTTCGGGCAGGCTGTGCCCTTTAGCCGAAGGCGGTTCGGGATGTTCCTGGTGACCCGTCTGGACGGATACACGGCCGCTGACGCCAAGGCGCTGGTGGACCGCGCGCTGAAGGCTCCCGGGAAGCGTGGGACGATCTTGCTGGATATAGATCCGTTCCAGGACACTCGCGAAGGCTACCGCGACGTCAATCGAGACATGCGGGACGCGGCGCTGCGCCTGTTCGAGCGGCGGGTGGACTATCGCCTGGACTCCACTGACACTTTCGTGGGCGGGATGAAGGATCTGGGAGGCTATTACTCCTGGGGTTCCAACGACTCGCATTTCAGCAAGGAAGCCTACCTTTCCAACCGGTTCGTCTACGGCGCCATCGGGGAGACGGTAGTCTCCACCAGCGCGCGGACCTTCCGGCCCGAGAAAGGCGGCCAGTCGCTCATCGCGGATCTCATCCGGAACGGCATCACAGGGGTGAAGGGATACGTCACAGAACCGTATGCCGTGGCCATGGCGCGCGCAGCCATCCTGTTCCCGCGGTACGTGGACGGGTTCACGCTGGCCGAAAGCTACTACGCCGCCAGCCCGTTCATCTGCTGGAAGGACGTGGTGATCGGCGACCC
>JBBFLP010000011.1:9660-25733 GCA_037478975.1 Armatimonadota bacterium | reverse complement strand
GGCAGCGCTTTATGGGATGCCAGCTTACGCGCGACTATGCGGTGGCCAACTATGGATGGACTCCGGAGCGAGCCGCCCGGGTAAGGTTCGAGCAGTGGGAGGACGACTTCTCTCCGCACCTCCAGTCGCTTCACCAGACTCCGCTGGAGGCCCCTGAGCGGGATGTCCTGATGGTATTTCCCTCATACGCCGCGGCCGCCCTGCCGGATCATCCCCGCTACGCCGTGGATTCTATGCTGCTGGACGTGCTTCTGCGCTCGTTCGGGTGCCAGATGCGCCGATGCGGCTCGCCGCGTCTCGATGCGATGAACGTGGCCGAGATGGACCGTTACCGGCTGATCGTCGTTCCGGCGGCGTCTTTCCTGCTGAGCGAGACATGGCAGAAGTTGAAAAGCACGAAGGCTGTGGTTCTACTGACCGGCAGCTTCGGACGGGCGCTGGACGGGGTGCAGGCGCCGGACGGGCAGGAGTATGCCGTGGATGGCGGGCGGCTGTCCGCCGGCACGCGTCCTTCCGGGCTTGTGACCCTTGACACGGACCATCCGCTGACCTGCGGGATGGGAGAGCTTCTGACCGGCAGACCGGTCGTTCTGGCGGAAGATGACGCATTCCGGTGGCTCCGTCCGCCGGCCTGCACGGAGGTCCTTCTGCGCTGCGGCGATGAGCCGCTCCTGTCCGTCCGGGGGCGGGAGAGACTCATCTTCCTTCACGGACAGGTCTTCGCGGCGTCCTGCTTCAATCCCGCCCGGCGTCCGCCAAGGAACCTGGGCGGGTCTTCGGATGCATCCGCCAACGAGGTAGATGTCTGGGGCCCCTATGACAGCGCGGATCCCCGGAACTGGTTCGGGATGGAACTGGTGAGGCGCATCCTGGACTATGCGGGAGTGCGGTACCGCGTCCCGCAACCGCCGCCGCGAACGGTGGCGCGTTATCTGGGTGATCACATCGAGGCGGTCTCGCTCAGCGCCAACCTCGCCTACAACAACACGGCCCGCGCCCGCACCATCACGGTGCGCACGCCCTATCCGGTCGCCGGAGCCGGGTCCGTGCGGCGCCATTGGGGCTTCGAGAGCCGCATCACGGTTCCCGCCTTCGGATGGGTGGCCCTTCAGCCCGAAGAAGCAGCGCCGGGATTCATTCAGGGAAGCGGCGATGTAAAAGACCGGTAGTCTTCGGCCTCCTCCGGCCGGCAGCAGAAGATCGAGAAAATGGCCGCGTGTCGGGCCCTCACGCGCAGGCGCACCGGAGCGCCTGGAGTCAGTCCGCTCTCCCCCGTACTGTTCCAGACAACCGGCAGGGCCATCCCGTCCCCCGTGACCGGACGGCATTCCTGCAGGGAATGGCCCGGCAAGGAGCGCGCCTCGCGGTCCAGCAGCTCAACTTTCACGAACCCCTCAGCGCCCGTCCGGACATTGAGGAACAGACAATCGCCGTCCGGCCGGAACGCCACGGTCAGCAGTTCGGCCTCTTCGTCCCCGGCCTCCAGCGCAACGAAGCGGTCCGGCTTTATGGTAGCCATCCCCAGACCGGCCTGCTGAGGTTGCAGCTCCCACGACGTCTGATGCCTGGCGCTGGTGCCCGCATAATAGAACCGGATCTCCTCCGGCAGGAACACCGGCGCGGATGCGCACTGGAGGTTGCCGCGATCCCAGTCTCCCTCCTCGCCGTTTGGGATGAACGGGACGCCCTGCGCCGCGCGGTGCCACGCGAACCCGCCGCGGGCGTAGGCCAGCTCAGGGTACTGGATGCCGCGCATCTTGGACGTCCCCATGTCCTCCGCCTCCGTCCGGTAGATCCAGAGCGTGCCGATCTCATACGGGCCGTAAGGGACCGCTCCCATCCCGTAGAACTGGGTCTGAGGGGGGTCGCCCGCATCCGGCTCCAGGATCATCCGGGGCTCGCCGCTCCAGTGCAGGAAATCCCAGGACTCGCTGCGGAAGACGCGCCGGCCGTATCCGTCCACGCGGTGCAGGGCGGCAAATCGCCCGTCCGGGGTGCGCAACAGCCCCATCGGACAGTCCGGGTTGGTGGGCAGCACCGGAAAGCGGCGGACGGGCTCCCATCGGATGCCGTCCGGGCTACGGAACGCGCAGATGGCGTGCGACGGACTCGCCCCGCACAGCATCTTGTATCGCCAGCCGTCGCGTGTCTCCCGCTCATCGTAGATCACTGCGGGCCCGTGCGGGTCGCGCGTAAAGATGATGTTCGTGTGGTGTCCTTCGTGCTCGAAGATATCCAGTTCCGGGCGGCGCCAGTGGATCCCGTCGTCGCTCTCCGCGTACGCCAGCAGCATCTTCCAGGGCGGATGGATGACGCTGTACCAGAGCTGGAACGGTCCCGCTGGCGGCTTCACCACGCTTCCGTAGAGTTGCATGTTCCCGTTCTCCCAGGGACGGTCGGCCAGCATCAGCGGCCCCGGATGCTTCACCGGTTGCTGAGGCTTCCTCTGGAACCCCTGGAGAGTCTCCACTTCGCGGAGATCGAAGAAAAGGAACTTGACCATCATCTGATCCTGCCTTCCGCCGCCCTTCTCCGCCGCCGCGCCGCAATCCTGCCACGGATGCAATAGAGAATTGTTGCCACCGGAAGCGACAAACCCGGTAAAATTGCGAGTATTCGCTGATGATGCTTTACGGCAAAGAGACCCCGCAGTAGAATACTGTCCGGGAGGCGATCCAATACGGCCGCATCCTGCTTACGGCCAGAATTGCTTTACCGGAATACCGGAAGGGAGGGTGGCGATGATCACCCGTGCTTTGCGCGGAATGTTGCTTTGCGGGCTGGCAGCATTTCTTTCGGCGTGGTTCTTCAGTCCCGCTACGGCACAGCCGGTGGTGTTCACCACCGACTCCTTCATATCAGCCTCCGATTCGTCGTTTGAAGGGAGGGACATCATCGTCCGGGGGTGCGCCGTTACCATTGACGGACAGCACACCTTCAGCTCTCTCGCCATCGAGCGAGGCCCCTCCAACCAGCCAGGTGTTGTGACCCATACGGCTGCCTATTCGGGGTCCGGCGTCAACGGACTCAGCCTTATCATCACAGGGGATATGACCATACAGGGAGCGGATGGCTCGCTGGTGGCAAGCCGGCTGGACGTGGCCGGCGGAGGATCGCCCTCCGCCACAGGTCGCGGTGCGGGCTCCAACGGCAGCAACTATGGTGGTGGCGCCGGTCACGGCGGGGTCGGAGGGTCTTCCAGCCAGGTGGCGGGAGGAGTCTCCTACGGCTCGCTCTTGCAGCCTTCCACACTTGGCAGTGGAGGTGGCAAAGGAAGCTCAAGTGTGGGAGGAGCAGGTGGCGGCTGCGTGCGTCTTCAGGTCAGCGGGATCCTCACCGTTGAGGGGATCATCACCGCGGATGGTAAGCTAGGTGGTACCACTGGTGGCGGCGGCTCCGGAGGAAGTGTCTGGCTAACTGTGGGTGAGCTTCGCGGCTCTGGGACCATCTCGGCGAACGGTGCGACCGTGTCCTCCCCCGCCGGCAGCGGGGCCGGCGGGCGGATCGCCCTGTATTACAACACAGGCTCTTTTACGGGAACGGTCAGCGCGAAGAGTGGGGCCGGTCGCGCAGGTGGTGCGGGCACCATCTATACACGCGTCCTTGCAGCCGGCTACGGGACGGTTCTCGTTGATAACGGTGGTCAACCGGCTGAGCTGACGCCTCTCGCGACGCCGGAAGCGTTCAACCTCGTCGTCACCGGAAGCGCTGTTGTCAGCGGGGAAGCTCCGCTGATTGTGCAGAATCTCAGCATAACAAACGGTGGCGTTCTGACGCATCTTCCGGGGCAAACGAGCCTTGATGTTACCGTTCAGGGGAGTGGTCACATTGGTCCCAGTTGCGCAATAGACGTCGCGGGCAAAGGATTTACTTCGGGACTCGGTCCCGGTGCGGGCCCCTTTGGCCCCAACTACGGCGGTGGCGCCGGACATGGCGGAGTCGGGGGTGCTTCCGGCCAGGTGGCGGGAGGAGTTGCCTACGGCTCCATCTTGCAGCCGTCCACACTTGGCAGTGGAGGCGGCAAGGGAGGCTCAAGTGCGGGGGGAGCAGGTGGCGGCTGCGTGCGTCTTCAGGTCAGCGGGATCCTCACCGTTGACGGGACCATCACCGCAGATGGCAAGCCCGGTGGGGCTACGGGTGGCGGAGGCTCCGGAGGGAGCATCTGGATAACGGCGGGCGAGCTTCGCGGGTCCGGGATCATCTCGGCGAATGGCGGGACCGTGTCCTCTCCTGCCGGCAGCGGAGCAGGCGGGCGGATAGCCATCTACTACGGGGGCAGCACCTTCAGCGGGCAGATCACGGCTTACGGAGGGGCCAACCGCGCCGGTGGACCCGGCACCGTTTACACGAAGTCCTCCCTGCAGCAGGTCGGCAATCTGCGGATCGACAACGGAGGACGCACCGGCTCGCTGACGGCCCTGCGATTCGCAATGCGCTATAACCTGATACTTGCAGGGGGGGCGACGGCATACCCGGTGGAGCCTGTGACGCTGGCATCGCTTCGGGTTGAGAGCGGAGCAACGCTTATCCATCTGCCGGAACAGACAGGATTGGACGTGACCGTACAGGGGGATGCCCTTATAGCATCGGGCGGCGCGATTTCAGTCAGCGAGAAAGGGTTCCCCTCAGCACAGGGACCCGGGGCGGGCAGATCCGGAGCCAACTACGGTGCAGGGGGAGGCTACGGGGGCGCCGGTGGCTCTTCCGCTCAGGTGCCGGGCGGCCCCGCTTACGGTTCGCGCGAGCGGCCTGTGGACTGCGGAAGCGGCGGCGGAAAAGGCGGATCCGGCGCGGGCGGACCTGGAGGAGGAGCCATCCGGTTGCGCGTCAACGGAGCGCTCACGCTCGATGGATCGCTGTTGGCGGACGGCGGAGTCGGTTCTCCCACCGGTGGCGCCGGCTCCGGTGGTAGCATCCACCTGACGGTGGGTTCCCTCTTCGGGACAGGCATGATCACCGCTGCAGGCGGTACCCCCGCCAGCGCAGCTACGGGGGGAGGCGCAGGAGGGAGGGTTGCCATCTACTATGGCGACATGTCCGGCTTCTCTGTCTCGCAGATCAGCGTGGCCGGTGGTGGGGCAGGCGCGCGCAAGGGCGAGGATGGCACCATATACCTTTCGCAGGTTGAACCTCCCCAGATCGCCGAGATTCCGAACCACTTTGCCATTGCCGGTCAAGCCTACCGCGGCCCGGTACCGGTCATCGCCAACGACGCAGCGGGCGTCCAGTGGGAACTTGTTGCCGGACCGGTTGGGATGACCATTGACCGGGATACAGGTGAGGTCTTCTGGGCTTCGCCCACTTCGGCCGGATCGCCCTATACTGTCACCATCCAGGCCTCCAATGCAGGCGGCTCCGGCAGCGAGACCTGGAAGCTGACCGTGATCCAGCACGCAAAGCTCGCCCCCGACGGTATCCGGCTGCACTTCGGGGGACAGGTGGTGACGGCGGCTTTCCCGGATGTCTTCTACATTGAGAAGGATGACCGCTCCAGCGGCATCCGGGTGGAGATGGCCGGTCACGAGCTCACGGCGGGCCAGCGCGCCGACGTGGAGGGACTGACCGCGACGAACGCCGATGGTGAGCGCTTCATCCAGGCGTCGCGGGCCCTGCAGTCGAGCCATCCCAACGGCACGGGAGTCATCCAGCCACTCAGCATGGCCAACCGCTCCGTAGGCGGCGGCGACCTGTTCTATGATCCGGCCGATGGTTCCGGTCAGAAGGGTATCACCGGCGGCACGGGAGTGAACAACATCGGATTGCTCGTCCGGACCTGGGGTGTTGTGACCGCGGTGGATCCCTCCTCAGAACCCGCCTGGTTCACCATAGACGACGGCAGCGGGCGGAACATCCGGTGCGTGGCGGTCGGCGGAAGCCTGGCGATCAACGCCGGCTGGCAGGGAAGTCTGCTCGCGGTCACGGGCATCTCTTCTGTGAAGGATGCGGGCTCCGGACCGGTATCGGTCATCCTGCTCAGTCCGGAAACACCTCCTGCCGTTCTTTGAATCCGCCGAGCAATCCCCCTCAGGAGGGGTGGGCCTGTGGCCCTACCCTCCTGTTGTCATTCCGTGAGTCACTTGGCCGCGCGGGATACCCGTGGAAAAGAATTCTTCCTGCCGGCATCTTCAAAGTGGTATAATGCCCAAAAGCCAGAAGGGCGGGAAGCTTTCAATGTTTATCCGGTCTCTTCACACGCCCCGGGGGCATATGGCGTGTGGTCTCCTCTTTGTGCTTCTGTTTGCAGTTTTTTCCTTGTCTGAACTGTCTGCCCAGCAGGATGACATTCAGTCTACTCTCGACGAGATCAACGCGGCCATCGCGGCTCGCGGAGCGAACTGGATCGCGGGCCCAACCGAACCGATGCTGCGGCCGTCGAGCGAACTATGCGGTCTGGATCCCGCGGATGAGAGAACTTCCCCCGATTCCGGCGGCGAGGTTCCCGCGGGTGTGGGCATCGCTTCGGATGATCCTCTTCCATCCTTCTGGGACTGGCGTAGTAAAGACGGCCACGACTGGACCACCCGCATTCAGAACCAGGGCGGCTGCGGCGCATGCTACATCTTCGCCGCCTGCGCGGCTGCGGAGGCCGCCATCAAGATCGCCGCGGGACCGAACGGCTGGCAGCTAAGTCCGGACTTCTCCGAGCAGTTCATCATGTCGTGCCTTGTGGGCAGTAAAGCCTGTGCGGGTGGCGGTGTATGGCCCATCTACGATCTTCTCATCAGCCAGGGGGCCCCGCCCGATTCCTGTTTCCCTTTCACGGCCAACGATGACCAGCCCTGCTCCGACCGCTGTCCCGACTGGGAGAGCAGAATCACGAAGATCAGCGGCTGGCAGCGAGTCGGTGACACGGACTTTCCCAGCATCGAGCAGACGAAGCGGGCGATCATGAACTACGGCCCCGTCAGCACTGGCTTCGATGTCTACACCGACTTCAAATCCTACTCCGGCGGCGTATATACTTACGCGTGGGGCAGCTTGGAGGGAGGCCACGCCGTCATCATCGTCGGCTGGGACGATTCCCAGCAGTGCTGGATCGCCAAAAACAGCTGGGGCACGAACTGGGGGGAGACAAGGAATTTCCAGCCCTGGAGCACCAATCCGTCCGATGGCGGCTGGTTCCGCATCAAGTACAACGAGAACTGGTTCGGCTATGCCACCAAGTATCCGCTTGTCGTCCTGCCCAACCTGAGCTACCACACCCCTTCCGGATGGACGTCACCCCTTGTGCCCCGGAACACTGTCGGCGCCACTCCCACGAACTGCACTCTCACCTCGACTCTATCCGGGGAGAGCAGTGGTACGTATGTGAACTATGCCGTGAGGAATACCAGCACGGTGTCCGCTGCGGGGTTCGCTGTTTCGACGCGCGTGGACGGACAGGAGGCCACGCGGTCCGACGTGACGGGACTGGCCGGAGGAGCCGTCAGCTACACCAACAACTATGGCCCCATCACCGTTCGCGGGGGACGGCACACCCTGAGCGTGGTGATAGACCCCGAGGACAGAGTGCCTGAGCCGTTTCCACCCAACGACAACGAGGTGCACAGACAGTATGTCTGGAGCCCGAAGGCCCTTGCGCCTGACACGTCCGCCCTTCGCACTGCTCCTCCCGTCCGGGATGCCTGGGGAAACGCCCCGCTGCCACGTTACGACAACTGCGATGGTTACTCGTTCGTTTCGAGCAACGCAGGCTGGAGCGCCGTGGGACTGATCAGCTCGGCCAACACGGGGCTGTATGACCTCAAGCTCTGGGGATTGCTTGATTACCAGAACTCCACCACCGGGTTCGGGCCGGACTGGATCCAGCACTCGCAGTCGGCCGGCACACTTTGCGACTTCGTGGTGGTCAACGGGCTCAGTGCGCCAGTTGGCACTTACTACGCCGGCGTCATCAACACGAACGCGGGCACGGCGGACTATCGCATAGAGCACAAACGAGGAATCCCCATCTACACCCGGCCGGGCACTGCCTGGAACGGGCCGTACTCGAGGCCGGGGCACAACGTGCTGGACCTCTACGAGGTCAACCTCCAGACCGGAGAGTGGGCGTTCAATCTGAACCATATCTCGGGCGACTGCCCGCTGGATTTCGCCCTCTACAACAAGGCTGGAAATACGTTCAGCAAGGACGCATACTTGCCCGGCGCGATGCACGGCAGCAACATCGTCGGCGATCGCTATTTCACCGTGAACATCCTGGAGCCGGGCGTGTACGGACTGGTGGTATACAAGAGGAGCTCCAGTGGCTGGGACAAGCCCGTCACGTATCGTCTGGGTGCCTCGCGAAAGACCATCTATCTTGTCACTCCGAACGGCGGAGAGACCATGGGCCTGGGCGAGACATACCCGATCACGTGGGAGAACTTCGGGACCCTGGGAAGCACGGTCAAGATCCAGATCAGCCGGGACGGCGGCCTCACCTGGTCAACCATCGTCGAGAACGCCGCCAATACGGGCGTGCACAACTGGACCGTCTCCGGCCAGGTTTCCCGGTACTGCCGGATAAAGGTGCGCTCCAACGGCGGCGACTATGAGGACACAAGCGACGGCAGCTTTTCCATCGTTGTGCGAGACATCACGGTAACCTCCCCCGCCGGAGGTGAGAACTGGACATTCAACACTCCGCAGGAGATTACCTGGACATCGTTCGGGTTCGCCGGAAATGTCAGGATCGAGCTGAGCCGGGACGGGGGCTCCACGTGGCAGAGCATCGCTGCATCCACCCCGAACGACGGGTCTCACCCCTGGACGGTGACTCTGCCGGGCTCCAGCCGTTGCCGCATCCGTGTATCGTCGGTGGACGCCCCCGTCTGTTCCGACACAAGCGACGCTGACTTCACCATCGCCGGCCCGGGCGTTCAGGTCGTCAGCCCGAACGGCGGCGAGGGGTGGGTACGGGGAGAGACCCGGACAGTCACCTGGACGTCCTCGAACCTCACCACGCAGGTCGCCATCGAACTTTCACGCAACAACGGCTCGACCTGGGAGACCATAACAGCCAGCACCCCTGACGACGGCAGCCACGACTGGACTGTGACCGGGACCGCGTCCGCGCAATGCCTCGTCCGTGTGCGCTCTGTGGACTACGCGGAAGCCAGCGACACGAGCAACGCCGTGTTCTCGATAGGCCAGCGTTCCATTACGCTGACATCGCCTGCCCCCTATCAGGTACTCCAGATAGGTAGCCCCATGGACGTGGCCTGGACAGGCGAGGCGCTGGAAGGCCCGGTGAAGATCGAGATCAGCCGCGACAACAGGGCAACCTGGAAGACGCTGGTCGAAGCGGCCGAGACAGGGCCGACGGGAGGGCAGGTCAGCCTGGCCGTCTCGCCCCCGGGCACCAACAGCGGCTACATCCGGGTCACGTGCGTGAACTCTCCTTCCATCAGCGATACCAACGACAACTACTTCCGTATCGTGGGCACCTGGGTCGAGGTACAATCACCCAACGGGGGCCAGACCCTTCTGGCCGGGGACGTGCACGGAATCCTCTGGAACGCCGTGGCCATAACGGGGATGTGCGAGGTGCAGCTCAGCACGGATTCAGGCAGCACGTGGCAGACGGTGGCGAGCAACCGCAGCATCCAGAACGGCTACTACGCCTGGAGCGTGCCAGACATCAGCTCGACCACCTGCCGGATCCGCGTGGTCTCGCTGGATTACCCGGCGGTCTTGGATGCCAGTGACGCGGACTTCACAATCGCCAGGCGGACGATCGAGGTCATCTCGCCAGTCGGTGGGGAGACCTGGTGCGTCGGTTCGACGCGCGAGGTCCGCTGGACATCGAGCAATGTGGACGGAAATGTCCGGATTATCCTGCGTGAGCTTGACGGCTCCGGCGAGAACACCCTCATGTCTGTCCCCAACACGGGCTCGTGCACGTTGACGGTGCCGCTGATGTCCAAGCCGCGGTACACTGTCGTTGTGAAGTCCGTCGATCATCCCTCGGTGCAGGGATCGAGTGAAGGTCCCATCACCATCGCGGAAAGCGCACTCACCGTCCTGTCGCCCGACGGCGGAGAAGAGATGACGATCGGGGCACCCCTGCCGGTCACCTGGGAGTCCTGCAATGTGCCCGCAGGCAACGTGAAGATAGATCTGAGCCGTGACGGCGGCACGTCCTGGGCCACAATCATCGCGGACACGCCCAACGACGGCGCCCAGGATTGGACCGCGACAGGTCCAGAATCCACGCAGTGCCGCATCCGCATCACGTCGCTTGCGAGCCCGTCGTTCACCGATACCAGCAATGCGGACTTCAGTCTGGTCAGCCGGAGCATCCAGGTGATCAGCCCAAACGGCGGCGAGTCTTGGGAGACGGGCAGCAGCCAGTATATCCGCTGGTCCCGGAGCAACTGCCCGGGCCCCGTCAAGATCGAGATAACCCGCAATAACAGGCTCTCCTGGCAGACTATCGTCACCAGCACTTCCGCGACGGGCGAGTACCCTTGGGTGGTGACTTCTCCCTTGACTTCCCAGGCGTTGATTCGTGTCACCTCGGTGCAATATCCATCTGTTGGTGACTCCAGTAATGCTCTCTTCAGCATCACCGACCGCGGCATCACGGTGCTGATGCCGGCGCCGGGGGCCGGCCTGACGCTCGGGGTGCCCACCACCATCACGTGGACGTCGCGGAACCTGCCCCACGGCGACGTCAAGATCGAACTGAGCCGCAACAACGGTAGCACCTGGGAGATGCTGGCTGCCAGCGCTCCCAATACCGGGAGCAGATCCTGGACTCCGTCCGGCAAAGGTTCAGGCGAGTGCCTGATACGCATCACCTCTCTCGCTGATCCTTCCATCAGCGACATCACCGACGGAGTTTTTAGCCTGGCAAACCGCTCCATCACGCTGGAGTCACCGGTCGGCGGTGAGACCTGGGGGATTGGAAGGACGAACCTTATAAGATGGCGCTCCAGTAACGTGAGCGGCAGCGTGAAGATAGAACTGACGCGTGACGACTGGGCCACCAGCGAGATGCTCAGCGCAGACGCTGAGAACACGGGCGCCTTCCAGTGGGCCGCTACCGGTCCGGCCTCCGGTGCCTGCCGGGTGAGAGTCAGCGCCAACAGCCACCCGGGAGTCGGTGGGCAGAGTGCGAGTGTCTTCAGCATCCTCGAGCCTGTCACCGTCCCGCTCAAGGTGACACTGCAGGACTGGTTGCCTGGTCCTGACGGGATGCCGGTGAACGTGAAAGTGCTGGATCCGGATACCGCTGCCGTGCTGGAGCAGCACGATGTGGTGCTCGGCCCCACCGGGAGCTGCTCGTTCGAGACCATCCTGCTCGGGACACGGGATCTCTGGGTGAAGTCGTCGCACTGGTTGTCGGCTTTGAAGGAGGACGTGGAGATTGACCCGGATATGCTGGGCGTCGTGGTCTCGCTGAAGAACGGCGACTGCAGCGGGGACAACGCGGTCGATCAGGGAGACTTCGCCATCCTGAAAGAGTTCTGGGGGACGAAGAACCCCGCAAACCCCAACGCCGACCTGAACGGCGATACGCTTTGCGACGTGCAGGATCTGTCCATCATGCGCGCCGCCTGGAATCAGACCGGCGGTGGAGTGATTCCTGCGGGACCGACCGGAGCGTCCATGTGGCTGGGTGACGCGAGAGGCCGCAGGCTCAGCGAGGTCGTCTGCGTGGCCGGAGATCCCTTCGACATCTACGTCTGGGCGTCGGCTACCGTGCCGGTCTGGTTCCTGAACGCGTCGGTCGGCTTCGACCGCACTCTGGTGACCGGCACGGGTGCCTTCCCGATGTACCGGCGGATCGTCCTGGCAAACAACGACCCCGGAATGGACCTTCAGTGGGGTGATATTTCCGCGGCCTTCACTGACGACCTGGGAATCCGGCTGGGAGGATTGTTCTCAAGTATGTCGCTGGGGTTCCGGCCTTACGGGGTGGACTTCGCCCGCGCGCGGATGGGTGGCAGTGTCGCGCCGTTTTCCGCGACAAAGGTAGCTCGCCTTACGCTTGTCCATAGGCTGGAGCCTGGAGCGACCGCCCCGGTTGTCCTGTGGAACGACGGCAGCCGCACGGGCGGATTCTGGCAGAGCATGATGACGGGCACCGGTCCCATTCATATGGACAGCCTGACGGTGCAGGTGCGGTCTTACCTGGCGGGAACCATCCTGGAGGCCAGAATGTCAGCCGACGGCAGCCCGTCCTCTATTGCCGGAGCCGCTGTGACGGCCGCGTTCCCGGACTTCCTGTATATCGAGGCCGATGACCGCTCCGTTGCCCTGCGGGTGCAGGCACCGGGTCACAGCATCCCGCCGGACTCCCGCGTTGACGTCAGCGGGACGATGGAAACGGCGGCCCACGGTGAGCGCGTGCTCGTGTCCACCTCGCTTGCTCAGACCGGCGCCAGTTCGCTGGTTCCCGTTGGGATGGGGGGCCTGGACCTGGGCGGCCGGGACTGGAGGTACAACCCGGCGACCGGAGCAGGCCAGCGAGGGGTCGCGGGGGCAGCCGGCATCAACACCATCGGCATGCTCGTCCGTGCCTGGGGCCGCGTTACCGAAGTGGAATCAACATCTTCACCCACCTGGTTCACCCTGGACGACGGCAGCGGGCGGAACATCCGGTGCATGGCCGTCGGCGGAAGTCCGGCCATAGATTCCGGTTGGCAGGGGCAGGTCATCTCCGTGACGGGAGTGGTCTCCTGCGAGAGAAGCGGGGATGACCTGATTCCCCTTATCCTGCTGAAACCGGGTGCGCCGGTCACCGTACATTGAGAGCAGGCTGAACTGTGTGCGGCGAGGGATCCTGCGAGGCTGCAGGATCCCCCGTTTTGCCAGTAGCGCGCGTGCGGACCGGGATGCTGCGGCTTCAGACGGACCGGGTTCGCGACGCTCCCGCTTCAAGTTTCTCCACGTCCACTTCCACACCCAGTCCCGGTCCCTCGGGAACGGCAAGCTCCCCTCTCTCAGGCAGCAGCGGGTTCTTGAGAACACTGGTCCCCTCCAGGAACTGAGGTCCGTTCAATGCGGCCGGGTACTTCAGACCGTAAGCCCCGTAAAGCAGCAGTGAGGCGGCCAGAGACACATCCGGATCGGTCAGACCGCTGCCCAGGAACATCAGGCCGTTTTCTTCCAGCAACTCCACCTGACGGCGGGCATCCGTCAGCCCGGCGCAGCGGGCGGGTTTCATGGCCACCCCGTCCAGCGCCTTCAGCCGTATGAACTCCTCAAGGTCGGATGAGGAGACCACTCCTTCGTCCATGATGATAGGCAGCGCCTTCTGGCGGACCAGCTTCTGATAGCCGGTAATACGGTTCGCCGGCAGGGGCTGCTCCAGCACGGCCACTCCGGCTTCGGCCAGCTTCGGGGCCGCCTCTAGCGCCGTGGGCTCGTCGTATCCGCCATTGGCGTCCGCCCAGAGGAATCCGTCCGGAGCCAGACGCTTCACCTCGCGGGCCAGCTCAAGGTCGAATTTCAGGTCCGGCGCTACTTTGATATTGAAGTTGCGGTATCCCCGGGCGCGTCCCTGTTCGATCAGGCCTTCCACGTCCCCGATCTTCAGAGGATTCAGAGTCCAGCTGAGGGTGATCCTTCTAGTTCCTCTGCGCTTCCACCGCTGCTCCGCGGACTGTCCCAGGATGCGTCCTGTGAGGTCGAAGAGCGCCAGGTCTATCCCGGCCTTGCAGATGGGCTGCCCGGTCGAGAACGACGGCGCGATTGCGCGGTTCATCTCCGCGTGTATGCCCTCAATGTCGAAAGGATTACGCCCGATGAGCAGGGGCCCCAGATACCGCTCGATGGTGGTCTGCACCGTCTCCAGCGTCTCGTAGCTCCAGCGGGGGGTGGGTACGGACTGCCCCCAGCCCGAGATTCCGTCCTCCGTGGTGATGCGCACCAGCAAGGTCTGCCGTCCCGTCGGCCGCCCCTGTGCGTCTTCAAAGAACTTGAAGCGGCCCACGGTGGGGTAGCTGAACGGGAATGCCTCCACCTTCGCGATGCGGTGAGAGGGCACGCCGTCTGCCCTGAGCGCTGCTCCCAGCGCGGCGGCTCCAGCTGCCGCTGCCGCCCCCGCGATGAACTCCCTTCTGCTGATCGCGCTCATGAAACGCCTCCCGGCAACGTTATGCTTCTCCGAACAGTTCGACGTGCTTGCAGCCGGGCTCCTCCGGCAGGAATCCGGCCTGCACCGGAGGAACAGATGCTTCGGCCGGTTGCCTTCGTGAAGCGCCGGCGGGGAGATGACAAGGCTTTGGAACTGTTCTCGTTGAAATCGCGGACGGCTGTAGTGCTGGGCGGAGCGGGCGTTCTGGGCTCCGCCATCGCGCGCGGACTGGGTGAGGCTGGAGCCCGGATCGCGGTTGCCAGCCGTTCGCTGGAGAAGAATCTGGCGGAGGCGGAGGCGCTTCGCGGACTCGGTATAGAAGCCCGTGGCTACAGCGCGGACACCACGGACGCGCACGCAGTGCGGGAACTGGCCGGACAGATCCTTGAGGATTTCGGCAGCGTGGATGTGCTGGTCAACGCGGTGGGCGGCAACCGTCCGGACGCGACCGTGATGGAACCGGATGGCTTCTTTGAACTCAATCCCGACGCGTTGAGACAGGTCATGGACCTGAACTTCTTCGGCGGCGCGATCCTGCCGTCCCAGATCTTCGGAAAAGAGATGGCGAAAGCCGGGCGCGGCAGCATCATCAACATATCCTCCATGTCTGCCATACGCCCGCTGACGCGCGTCATCGGATACTCCGCCGCCAAGGCTGCGGTGAACAGCTTCACGCAGTGGCTGGCCGTGCACCTTGCGAAGAACGGCTATTCCGGTGTCCGCGTGAACGCCATTGCGCCGGGGTTCTTTCTGACCGAGCAGAACCGCTTCCTGCTTCTGGATGAGCAGACCGGAGAGCTGACGGCGCGCGGACGGACTATCGTCAAGCATACACCGATGGGCCGCTTCGGCGAGCCGGACGAGCTGATCGGCGCGGCAGTCTGGCTGGCCTCGGATGCTTCCAGGTTCGTGACGGGCATCGTGGTGCCGGTAGACGGCGGCTTCTCAGCGTTCTCGGGGGTCTGATGGAGTCATCCGCAGCAAGCACGGTGAGCGGACACGCGTGCGCAGAGGGGCTGCTTAGCCCGCAGGAGGTGGAGCGGATCTGCGCTGAGGGGCTGGAGCAGTTGCCCCTGGACGGCCGGCGCGTCTTGCTTGTCATCCCTGACCATACCCGCACCGCCCCTGTGGACTTGATGTTCCGGACGGTATACCGGCTGCTTGCTCCGCGGGCCGCCGCACTGGATGTGATCGTGGCGCTTGGCACGCACCATCCCCTGCCGATGGAGCAGATCTACCATCGTGTGGGCATTACGGCGGAGGAGCACGCGCGAGATTACCCGAAAACGCGTTTTTTCAATCATCACTGGAAGGATCCGGACCAACTTGCGGTGGTGGGCGAGCTCTCGGAGGAGGAGACCGGACGTCTCTCCGCCGGGATGCTGCGGATGCGTGTGAAGGTGCCCGTCAACCGGATGGCGCTGGAGTACGACCACCTGATCATCATCGGGCCGGTGTTCCCGCATGAGGTGGTGGGCTTCTCCGGGGGCAGCAAGTATCTCTTTCCGGGGCTGGCCGGGCAGGAGATCCTGGACTTCTTCCACTGGCTCGGGGCGCTCATCACAAACCCCTGCATCATCGGGGTGAAGCAGACTCCAGTCCGGGACGTCATCGAAGCCGCGGCGCGCCTGGTGCCCACACCGCGCACCTGTCTGGCGATGGTGGTCAGCGGAGACGGCCTGGCGGGGCTGTTCTGTGGACCGGTGGAGGAAGCTTGGTCGAGAGCGGCCGACCTCTCGGCGCGACTGCATATCCGCTACGTGGACCGTCCGTTCCACACCGTACTCTCCTGCGCGCCGCCGATGTATGACGATCTCTGGGTGGGCGGCAAATGCATGTACAAGCTGGAGCCCGTGGTGGCTGACGGCGGGCGGCTCATCATCTACGCCCCGCACATCACAGAGGTATCCTACACACACGGAGCCATTCTTGACGAGATCGGCTACCACGTCCGGGACTACTTCGTGCGGCAGTGGGACAGGTTCAGGAACTATCCCTGGGGGGT